>CANHIV010000133.1 GCA_947460525.1 Flavobacteriales bacterium | reverse complement strand
GAACGCTACCTCAACAATGCTAATCCCGACAGTATACTTGTGCTGGATGGCTACCAAAAAAGCAGCGTTCAAGGCCAACCGGTTGTCCCAAAAGGCGAGGATGAAGAAATGGATTCGACAAAAGTTGAAGCAGAAACAGAGTTGGGTATTGATGTCGATACATCCAAATGGGAAAAATGGTGGCGAAAGAGATTTCCCAGATTGTACAACAGAAAAGATAGCATCAACAACGCCAAAATCAATAGTGCAGCTTACAAGTTCTTGAAGGATTCAATACCTGAATTCAAGCAACAACATTTGATGGAAAATTTCGCCGAGCATCAATTTCCTTTGGATGCTGACCATTTTGAAAAAGTGCTCGCCGAAGAAAACTACAAGCCTTACAGGCCCTATTACCAAGGGGGGAATATCAACTTGGGAGTCAACCTACAATATGGAGAAAACACCATTTACAATGATCGGGATGTTTGGTCAGACCCCCATGTATATGAATCGCACACAGCATTAGAGGAATTTGACATTCTCAAACATCACTTGCGCATTGAAGTAGTCAGCCAGAAGCTAATTGTCTCTCCTTTTTCAGATCTGGGGCATGCCACTTACGAATACAACATCAGCAGTTACGAGGAGAAAAAAGGAGGGAATGTCTATTGTATTCAAATTCAACCTCGATTCAAAAGAGAGGCGCTCATCCAAGGTTCCATTTGGATCCAAGACTCTACCTTCCGAATAGAAAAAATAGAATACAATTTTACTCCGAGAGCACTTACTTTTTACGAGGACTTTACTTTCACCCAGGAATTTGCAGATTGGAAAAACATTCAGTTTCCTCAGAAAAGAATCATTGATTATCAAATCAAGGAAGGCCAAGATTCCATTCACGGAAAGACGGTCATGTTGTTCGCAGCGCCGAAATATATGGCCAAAAATCAATGGAAGAAAAGCAAGGAAATGCAGACCTATGCTGATGATTACGACACAAAAGAGCAAGCTTATTGGAAGGAAATTAGACCTATCCCCTTGGACTCATTGGAAAATCAGTATGCCCATTTTTGTGATTCCGTGCAAACGAAATACAACAGCACGCGTTACATGACTATCCGCGACTCACTGTACAATAAAGTTACTTTTTGGGATGTGACGCTAAGCGGGATGGGGTTTCAGAACTCTTTCAAAAAGGTCAAATACTTCATCAATCCCCTACTTGCCAATTATGACTTTTTGGGGGTCGGTGGTATTCGTCCAAAATTAAATGGATCCTTTAGCAAAGAATTTGAAAGTGGAAAAACATTGTTTCTAGCACCCAACTTGAGTTATGGTTTCCAAAACAAAGATGTGAGAGGAAGCTTGACGGTTGGCATCGGTTACAACCCCAATAAATTCATGCGCACGGACATCACGGTTCAAGATGATTACGCTGCATTAAATAGAACTCCATCATTTGGGACCATGCTGGCACGCAGCAACTACATTCGCTCAAGAGGAATTTCAATCGACCATACCATGCAAATTGTCCCTGCCCTGTTTGGTAGATTCTCCCTAAGATACAATGAAGAAAGCTCATTGGATGGTCTACAACTTGAAGGTTGGACGGATGCACTTTATGGTGATTACAATCAACCGGTAGCATTTAATAGCTATGCGAGACTGGACTTCAAAATGCGATTTGAATACCGCATTGGGCAAAAGTTTTACTCCAAAAAGGGACGAATCTACTACTTGCCCAACAAGAATCCTTATGTTGTTTTCGAGTATTACCAAGGCATTCCTGGCATCTACAACACCACCATTGACTACAAAAAAATCATGTTGCGCTTGGAACAAAATTTCAGCGTTCCAGTCATTGGAGACGGATTTTGGAATCTAGAAACCGGACAGTTTTTGAGCAAGAAGAATATCAATGTGGGTGAGTATTATTACTTCCGAGGTTCGGATCAATTTATATTCTCGAATCCGAATAATTCTTTACAACTTTTGGGATTGCAATTGAGCTCATCATCCAGTTATATCAGAGGAAGCTATTTGCACCACTTCAATGGTCTACTCACCAATAAGGTTCCATTGATCAATCGATTGAAAATCACAGAAACTGCAGGTACCGCCATGTTGGCCATTCCAGAAAAAGGCATCTGGCACCAAGAATTGTACATTGGCGCAGAACGCGTGGTTAGAATTAAAAGACAAATGTTCCGATTCAGCGTTTATGCTTGCACCGCAGACAACAGTTTTTCCAAAGCCACGGTTCAATACAAATTTGGAATTGCCTACTTCAATACTTACAACAAGCGCTGGAATTTCTAGCATTAACAAAGTCATTGTCGCCACTGCATTTCAGTCTTATATTGCGACAAAGATTTTTGTATGTTAAAACTTCGCTTGACCATCGTTAGCTTTCTTCAATTCTTTATTTGGGGAAGCTGGTTGATAACCATTGGTGCATTTTGGTTCAAAACCAAAGCTTGGGGACCCGATCAATTTGGTGTCATTTTTTCCACCATGGGTATCTCCGCTTTGTTCATGCCTGCGATTGTTGGAATATTATCGGATCGATTCATCAATGCAGAAAAACTTTATGGGGTGCTTCACATCTTAGGAGGTATCGGATTGTTCTTTGTTCCTGCTGCTCAAACACCCGATGATATGTTTTGGCGAATCCTGATTACCATGATTTTCTACATGCCTACCATCAGCATGTCCAATACCGTGATGTACGCCATTCTCAGCCGACAAGAAGGTGTTGACGTGGTTAAAGTATTTCCTCCCATTCGCGTATGGGGAACGGTAGGTTTCATTGTTGCGTTGTGGATTGTAAGCTTAACCGGACATGAAAAGGATGCTTTTCAATTTTATTTGGGTGGAATTTCTTCATTGGTCCTTGGCATATACGCCTTTACCTTACCTGCATGTCCCCCACTTGGAAAAAATTTGGAAAGAAAGAATTGGATGCAAGCATTGGGATTGAATGCCTTTTCAATGTTCAAGGATTATCGCTACGCCGTTTTCTTTCTTTTTGCGCTGTTGTTGGGGGCCGCTTTGCAATTGACCAATGCCTATGGGGATGTCTTCTTGCATGACTTTGATTCCAACCCTTTGTACATGGATACTTTGACTGTACAGTATCCTGCGATTGTCTCTTCTTTGGCGCAGATCTCTGAAACACTCTTCATCTTGGCCATTCCATTTTTCATGAAGCGCTTCGGCATCAAACAAGTGATGTTGATGAGCATGGTTGCATGGGTACTGCGATTTGGATTGTTTGCTTATGGCAATCCTGGAGATGGTTTGTGGATGATTTTGCTGTCTTGCATCATTTACGGAATGGCCTTTGACTTTTTCAATATCAGTGGATCTTTGTTCATTGAAAAGAGTGTCGAGCCCAGCATTCGAGCCAGCGCTCAAGGTTTATTCACCATGATGGTAAATGGCGTTGGTGCTGTTTTAGGTTCTAGAATAAGTGGTTGGGTAATAGAGAGATACTTCACCCATTATCAAATCAATGCCGAGGGTACTGCTATTCCTCATTTGGATTGGCATGGCATATGGCTCAGTTTTGCGGCCTACGCGCTGGTAATAGCGATTCTCTTTGTCTTTTTGTTCAAAGAAAAAAAGGTGGCCCATTGAGCCACCTTTTTTTTTAAATACTTATTTGGTTATTTATTGAATACCACTTCAGACGCTGGAACCCTGAAGCGTTCTCCATAAATTCCCTCAGGAATTCTTTTTCCGCAAGTAATCACCATATTGACCTCTGCCTTTGCTGGAAGGTTCAAAAAACGCTTCAATCGAACACTATCAAAACCTTCTACCGGGCAGGTATCATGACCTTCCGCTACCATCGACAGCATGAACGTTTGGGCAGCCAATGCAGCAGATTTATGAACCACAATACGAATGTCTCCACCGGTTACTTCTCTAACCATCGGTTTCTTCCATCCCACGTAGGTTACATATATTTTTTTGATCAAACCTCTGATTCCCAAGAAATCATTGTTGTATAATTTGGGAACAAGGTTGCCATAGTAGGCCAATGCACTTTGACCTCTAAATCCAGGACGATCACCGTGTACACGTTTCACATTTTCTTGATTGGCGTCTGCTCGTTTGCGCCAAAGGTCAGGACGAGCCACTACGACAATCGCTTCTTTTGCGGTTGCTGTCGTATTCTGTCCCATACATATGGTAGATAGTTCAGCCAAATCTTCTGACTTTGAAACACGATAAAACTCCCACAACTGCATGTTGCTGCTGCTTGGCGCCAATTGCGCCCTGCGCAGGCTTTGGGTTACAGCATCCGGATTGTAATCCGTTTCATGAAATTTCCTTACCGCACGACGCGTGCTCACGATGGTATCAAATGATTCAGATAGAGACATAGCTATTAATTAGAGGTCGAAAGTAAGGATGAATGAGGGAAACAAAAGGCCATTTTTTGTAAATAAAAAAAAGGCGCTATTGCGCCTTTTCCTTGTACCCCGGGCGGGACTTGAACCCGCACGACCGCAATGGTCACAGGATTTTAAGTCCTGCGTGTCTACCGATTCCACCACCAGGGCATCCGTTGCGGTAGCAACAAAAAATCCCGAT
>CANHIV010000132.1 GCA_947460525.1 Flavobacteriales bacterium | reverse complement strand
TCTCCGTTGCCAACATGGTGGTTTGATTGACCACACCAATGCGTTCCAAATCGGTTTCAATATCAAAGCCTTCTGTGCTCTTTCCTGCAAAATCCGTCGCGAATTCAGCCGCCCATCGCTTGCCTTCAATATAATCCGCCAAAATTCTGGCTTCTTTCATGTCCCTTACCACCACACTTTTTGTCTTGACATTGGCGTGACTGAAGGTGGCTCTCGTCTCTTCATGTTTGTACTTTCCATGGATAATGATGGTATAACCTTCTACCCCAATTTCATTGGATCGTTTCCAAACCTTCTCTACAAATGGACATGTGGTGTTGTATTTTTTTACATCAACACCTAGTTCCGACAATTGCTCTTCAATTTCAAGCGTGGTGCCAAAAGCTGGCGTAATGACAATATCCGCACTGGTCAAAGTATTCCAATCCATCAATCGATTGCCCGCGGTATCCATGATAAAACTGACACCCATGGCTTTCAAATCCTCATTGACAGCAGGATTGTGGATCATCTCACCCAATAAGTAAACACGCTTGCCCGGATTTTCATTCACTGCTTTGAAAGCAATTTCAATGGCATTTTCTACACCGTAGCAAAAACCCATGTGCCGAGGGAAAATCAAGGTAAGGTCTTCCAAAGGAACAATGGACGGCGAAAAATCTTTTTTTCGTGGATCTTGTGCCTTTCGCCATTGCTTGATTTGTCCCGTAAACGCGGAATTAAACTGCTCTGGAATTTCAAATTTCTTCATTTCTTTTTTATTAGTGGCAATGGGCCAAATACTTTTTCTCTCTGTGGCGTCGATAGGAACGTGTCATTTTTTTCCACTCCTTGCGATGCGCATATTTCTCACTTTGCAAAATCTTCTTACTCAACACCTGAAGAATAAAAAGATCCTGCTGGGGTTGTTGCACTTTATCGTGTGCCAGTGCATAATACAGTTGCGCCTGCAAATACGCATACATCAAATCCATTTCTTCTTCTATCGGTCCAAAGCAACCCATATCGGCCACCCATTTTTTTTCAGGATGATTCACCATCCATTGCAAAACATAAGCATTGGCTTGGGTTCGTTTTTCAAATTCCCAAGAAATGGGTGTATCGCACAACCACTTGGCCACTTTCTTCACAGAATCCTGCGCTTGATCAAATTCCGCTTGGCTTTTCCAATGGGCATTTCCAATGGTCGGACATGGAGGCCACTGTGCGAGCAAAATACCCTGCACCAAGAGCGCCAACCACATCAAGCCCAACTTCATATTTCCGTTACTTGCTCATGGAATTGAATGCCCTTTGTTTTCAACTCCTCCAACAACGCCTGGTAAATGTGCGGGCGAACAGGAATTACGACGCCTTTGTCCTCCCAAATTCCATTCAGAATATATGGAACCGACATGGCCATTGGCAATCCAACTGTAGCTGACATTGCGGTATTGCTGGCATCTTCTCCTTCCATCACCATATGCGATTGCAGGCGGTACTTCTTGCCATCCAATTCGTAATCGAACAAATGACACATCACCAACATGTCACAATCATTGGGAGACAACTCCCACCTTTCTTCAATCAATTTCTGAATCACTTGTGCGGGTGTACCTCGCTCAATTGGAACAGGTGTGATATCCCAAAGACCTAACCATTGCAACTTGAACAACTCATCCTTGGTCACTGTCTCCTGAATCCATTGGGTTGCTTCACGCGGTAAAAAAGTTTGGGTGAAGTCCATCATGGACATCCCTTCCCAATTCATTACCTTTTGATCATCCGTCATTCCCCAATTCACCAAGTGATTCCATGCTTGACTAAAGCCAGGTCTTCTCAATGTTCCGCGGTACAATGTGGGAATCCCCTTGAGGTTGTAGAGATTCTCGTATGCCATGGAATCTCGATTTGCGTATCCATCAAAACTTCCATATCCTGGAATGTCAATGCTCATCAACTCCCGATACAAACGGCCATATGGAATCAACTTTTCTCTTCCCTCTTCTCTGAAGTGGGCCAAACCACCTGCACCTGCCAACACAATGTTTCGAGGATTCCAAGTTACCTTATAATGCCACGGGTTGTTATCCGACTTGGGAGCTATCAATCCACCACACAGACTATAGAAACCTGTAATTTCAGCACCTTTCGAGCGCAAGCTGTCAATGATCTGCATGGCCGACATGTGATCAATCCCCGGATCTACACCCAACTCATTAATGAAAATTAGCCCTTTCTCTTTGGCTTCTGCATCCATAGCTTGCATCTCTGGGCTGACATAGCTGGGGGTGATCAAATGTTTGTAATGTTTCAAACACAACTTCGCTACTTGTGGATGCATAAAAGCTGGCAACATAGAAATCACCAAATCGGATTGCGCCACTTCCCTATCCATCATATCCGTGTTCTCAGCGTCCAATTCGAAAACACTGCCATGGGTGTGCCCACCAACTTTATCCTCCGCAACACGCAATACTCCGTCACCCACTCGCACATGTATTCTCCATGCTTCTGCATTTTCCAAAAGATGTTGTATCAAATGCGTACTGCTTCTACCTGCACCCAAAATGACCACTTTTCTCCAAGTCTCTTCCATGATATTCCAGTATAATATTTGGCGCATTTCAATTAACCAACATCCTTAAATTTGGCACGAAATTTACCAAGGCAAAAATGAACTAAATTTACCACCTAACAAAGCCGATATGAAACATATTTTATGCATTCTTTTTTCACTCCTCACATGGGGTGCATTTGCGCAAAATTCAACTGCCGATGCGGTCATCTATGCTGAGAACGGAGATAAATTCAGAATATACCTGAACGAGGAGCTGATCAATGAAGACCCGCGCTCCAATGTGAAAATAAAAGGCCTAGAATCTGAGTTTTATCAAGTAAGAGTAGACTTTGCTGACGAGCACCTTTCCGATTTCACGAGCAAAATGTTTGCGGTAAAGTATGGCATTGAAGTTACTTACGTCATCAAACTGACCAAAAAAGGATATGCGCTCCGCTACTTTAGCGAACGACCAAAAGAAATGGCTACGGCACAATTGCCCGCGGGAACTTATCAATTCACTGCCCCAATTATCTCTGAAGGAGATGGTGATTCGGGAAATCCAGTAGAACCAAGTCATTCAGCCTCCTCAACCACTACAACCACTCAAAAAACAACCATTACTCAAAAAAGTGGAAACACCAACAACGAAAAGGTGAATGTCAATGTCAACATGGGTGGCGTGAACATGGGTATTAACATGGACATTCCAGCGGAGGAAGGTGGAACACAGGTTCAAAGCACCACTACTACTACAACTACTACTACCACAACCTCTTCTCATGGCATCGATAGCAAACCCAGACCTCATTATTCCGAAGAAAAGCCACATCACAACAACCGCCCGACGACAGCTAACAATGTACCAACAGGCAAATGCGGATTCCCAATGGACAATGCCTCATTTGAAAGTGCAAAAAGTAGCATCAAAGCCAAAACTTTCTCTGACAGCAAAATGACATTGGCCAAGCAAGTAACCGGTACCAATTGCTTAAGTGCGGCGCAAATCAAAGAAATCACGATGTTGTTTGATTTTGAAACTGACCGCGTTGAATATGCCAAGTTTGCCTACAACCGTTGCAACGATCCTCAAAACTATTTTCTAGTCAACGATGCCTTTCAATTTGAAAGCACGATCGACGAATTGAACAAATCCATTAAGCCCTAAAAATGAAAACACGCATCCTTTTTTTATTCGCAATTCTTTCTCTATTCACCGCATGTAAAGGCGCCAAGTACTACTACAAATTGGGCACCAAGCAAGAAGCGAGTGGACTTTCTTCTGAAGCAGCTGAAAGCTACTATACCGCTTTGCGACAAAAGAAAAACTTTGTTGAGGCACAAGCAGGCATGAAAAGAACCGGACAAACGGTAATGAATCAAAAGCTTGTCGAGTTTGGCCGAAAGAAAACCATGAACACCGCGCGAGAAGCGGTTTACGCGTATGTTGACGTGCAGGAATACCAAAAAAAGATTGCAAGCGCAGGCGTGAATTTAGAAATCAGTCAGATGTACCAAGATGATTTTGAAGAGATCAAAAAAACCTACATACACGAGTTGTATGAAAAAGGAACTGCGCAATTGGAGCAAGAGCAATACAAGGAAGCCGAGTCCAATTTCAAGGAAATTTCAAAATTTGATCCCAACTTTAAAGATGCCAAGGACCTACAAGACATCGCTTACCTAGAGCCATTGTACAAAGATGGCAAGGCCATGTTTGAAGCAGGAAGATACCGTTCCGCTTATGAATCTTTAAATAAAGTAATCGAGAGAAGAAGCAACTACAAAGATGCTGTTGCTTTGAAAAACAAATCTTTGGACAAGGGAACCATCACCATTGCATTGCTTCCCTTTACCAATGGCACCAAGGAAACAGGCGCAGAAATCAGTCTTTCTGCATACACCCTTTCTGCACTTACCTCCATCAAAGATCCATTTTTACGTGTCGTGGACAGGGAAAACATGATGGCGATTTTACAAGAACAAAAATTGCAACTTAGCGGAATTGTGGATGACAAGACAGCGGTAGAAGTTGGAAAAATAGTGGGCGCGCAAATTATCCTT
>CANHIV010000131.1 GCA_947460525.1 Flavobacteriales bacterium | reverse complement strand
AGATATGCCAACGATGCTGAAGCGCACGGCAAATCGAGGTTTCGCAATAATTCGAAAATTGCAATGGATGATGATAATAATATTTGTCTCGTCGCCACCAAGAAGATTAAAGGTGGAGAAGAGATTTTTTGCGGTTATGGCAAACGTTACTGGAACAATCAAAAAGCAATCAACTAGCAATCAGTACGCGTTGGTTCGTTACCGTGGCTAATTTTCTTTTTCCAGTTGCGATTACACTCACTTTCTCACGGTGTAATAAGTGCGCGACCGATTTCAAATCTTGAAGCGTAATGAATCCAGTCACCTGATTGTACTCGGTAGAAAAGTATCCTTCACTTATAGATTGGAAATTGAGCACACGCTTGATTGCATCGTTGGTATATCGCACATAAATTTCAATCAAAACTTGGGTGTCATCTAATACGCTATTTGGAGATTCAACTTTGCGCAGTTTGTATGCTCTTTTGTTCAATGTGTGTTCAATGTCGCTAAGAACAGCAGAGGCTGTGGGGAATGATCCAGCACCGCGACCGTAGAAAAATTGAGCGCCTGCGTAGCTTGATTCTATTGATACACCGTTAAACTCATTGTCTACTGAAAAAAGTTGGTCTTTATCCGTGATGAATTCTGGTAGTACATACCCCACGACTTCCTGTTCAATTGTGGAGAGATAAGGCACAAGCTTTATTTTATATCCGTTCTCTTTGGCATAGGCAAAATCCTCAGGACGCAATCTATCAATTCCGATATTCAAAATGTTTTCTGGTTTTAGAAAAACACCATAGGCATGCAAAGCGAGAATGGTAAGTTTATATTTCGGGTCGAAACCTCCAACATCAGCTGTAGGATCTGTTTCCGCGAAGCCTAATTCCTGCGCTTGTTTAAGAGCAACTTTATATTCCAATTTGTCCTTTGTAATTTTTGTCAGAATGTAATTGGAAGTACCATTTAGAATGCCGCGGATACCATAGATAGGTTCGTTACCAAAGTAATTGTCAATATTTTCAACGATAGGAATCGCTCCACCTACGGCGGCTTCATAGCGGAGAATCACATTGTTCTTTTTTGCTAATAATGTGAGTTCTTCTAAATGAGAAGCAATTAATTTCTTGTTTGCTGTAATGAAATTTTTACCGGCATTCAAAGTGGCAATTGCAATTTTGTAAGCTTCATCAGTGTCGTCGATGGCTTCTACCACTGTATCTATTGCTTTATCTTGAATAATGGAATTAGCATCAAAAACAAGATATTCCTTTGGAATAATGCGCGATTTGTTCTTGTTTTTTACAGCGACTTTGGCGATGATCGCTTTGTCGTAACTAGTGCCATTGATGAGTTGATATAGTCCTTGACCAACAACTCCAAATCCGAAGAGTCCGATTTTCATGATTGTAATTTTTAATTGGTAAGATGTTTCACCCCACCAGGTTGAGTATGTTTTTTCTTTTTTGAATGAGTTCTGAAATGGTTTCTGTTTCAATCAGAAAACCATCATGACCGAATGAAGACTCAATGATATCAAGTGTTGCCCGGGGAATGTGTTTGGCTAAAAACTCCTGTTCCACTGGAGGAAATAGCACGTCGGATGAAATTCCAATCACATGTGTTTTTGCTTTGATTAAACCGAGTGAATGTTCGGTCGATATTCTACCTCGCCCCACATGATGGGTATCCATCGTTTTTGTTAAAGCATAATAGCTGTGTGCGTTGAAGCGATCCACTAGTTTTTTTCCTTGATAGCGCTGATAGCTGGCTGCTTTAAAGTCATCAATTTTATCTGTTTTGTCTGATTGGGTTTGATTGTATGCGTCATAGTGTCTATAGCTAAGAAGGGCTATAGCTCTCGCAGCGCGCAGGCCAAACCTTCCGGCTTTGTCGTCGCGCCATAGCCACGTGTAGTCTGATTCTATCGCCAATCGTTGCGATTCATTGAAGGCTATTCCCCACGCTGAGTGCTTTGCAGCAGTTGCGATAAGAATAAGATTCTCGATTCTATCAGGTTGATTGATTGCCCATTCCATGGCTTGAAAACCACCAAGTGATCCACCGACCAATGTTTGGATTTTCTCAATGCCCAAATAATCTGCAAGGAATTGATGCGCTTTTACCAAATCTCGAATAGTGAGCAAGGGAAAATCATGGTAATAGGGTTGTCTGGATTTTGGATTGATGCTCGTAGGCCCAGTTGAGCCATAACAGCTACCGAGGATATTCGCACAAACGATGAAATGTGTTTCTGGACCGAATAAACGTTCGGTTCCAAATAAACCATCCCACCAATCTTGCACGTCACTATTAGCAGTTAGAGCATGGCAAACCCACACTACATTGTCCTTAGAAGGGGATAGGTGGCCTATCGTGTGATAGGCCACTTCTATACCTTCTAGAGTGTGTCCACTCTCTGAACCAAACAAAATATTATGCGAAAACTTCTTCATCGATTTGAGATGGTACTGGTGAGTTTATCGCTGCAAATGCGTTTTTCAAGTCGGCTTTGATATCGTCGATATGTTCGATGCCCACTGAAAGTCTTAGAAGTCCAGGCTCAACTCCTGCCTTCAATTGCTCTTCTTGAGACAATTGCTCGTGAGTAGTAGAGGCGGGTTGAATAATTAGTGTTTTAGAATCTCCAACGTTGGCGAGATGCGAGATCAATTGAAGTTGGTTGACAAGTTGATCTGCTGCTTCTTTGCCACCTTTTATTTTGAATGATAATACTCCACCAAATCCGTTGCTCAGGTATTTTTTCGCAAGTGTGTGGTACTTAGACGAAGCGAGGCCAGGGTAATTCACGTATTCCACTTGTGGTAATTTTTCTAACCATTGTGCAAGGTTCAGAGCATTTTCAACAGTGCGTTCTACGCGCAATGAAAGTGTCTCAAGTCCTTGAAGAAGTAGGAACGAATTGAAGGGTGAAATCGCTGGTCCGAAGTCGCGAAGACCTTCTACACGAGCGCGAATAATGAAAGCGATATTGGGTAGACCAAGTGGATTTCCTTCACCAAAAACATCCCAGAATTTCAATCCGTGATAGCCCTCGCTAGGTTCTGTGAATTGGGTAAATTTTCCATTTCCCCAGTTGTAATTTCCCCCATCTACGATTACTCCACCAACTGAAGTTCCGTGTCCACCAATCCATTTTGTAGCACTTTCTACTACGATGTTGGCTCCATTTTCCAACGGACGAAAGAGATATCCGCCTGCCCCGAATGTATTGTCGACGATTAGTGGAAGGTCATACTTCTTGGCCACTTGAGCGATTGCCTCGAAGTCGGGAATATTGAATCCAGGATTTCCGATTGTTTCAAGATAGATCGCTTTGGTGTTTGAATCAATAAGTGATTCAATATGCCTAGGATTATCGCCATCAGCAAATTTTGTTTCAATACCGAGTCGCTTAAAAGCCACTTTAAATTGATTGTAGGTTCCACCATAGAGGAAGGAGGTAGAGATGAAGTTGTCTCCTGCTTGAAGAATGTTGTTGAGCGCGATGAATTGTGCTGCTTGTCCAGAACCTACGGCTAGAGCGGCAACGCCACCTTCGAGTGCGGCAATTCTTTTTTCAAAAACATCTGTTGTTGGATTTTGAATACGCGTGTAGATGTTACCGAATTCGCGCAATCCAAAAAGATTTGCCGCGTGTTCTGAGTCGTTGAAGACATAGCTAGAAGTTTGGTAGATCGGCACGGCGCGAGAGCCAGTGGTTGGATCTGCTTCTTGTCCAGCGTGGAGTTGAAGTGTTTCGAATTTTTGTGTTGACATGATGATTTATTTTTGATTGTTTATTTTTTTGAAAAAAAAAGCCCTTCGGGAACCGAAGGGCTTTGATGTGCTGTTGTTTCTTAATTCAAAACATACCACAACAAATAACCTCCGGCGTTCGGGGCTTCATACAGCACATACAGCACATATTTTTTGTTGAATGATTCATCTTGAAATTATTTTTTGAGGTAAAAAAAAAGCCCTTCGGGTTTCCGAAGGGCTTCTCTAAATGCGTATTTGTTAGTTTAATCTGCGCAAATGAAAGATGCTGTCCTTCGGTATTCCGAGGTCATACAACACATCATATGGCACATTGAATTAAACATTTGTTCTCTTTTTTTGGTGCTGCAAATATACAAGCGATTATTTTTCTATTTCCAAAACTTTTTTGTTAAAACTCTGAAACGACATATTTAATAGGCTTTTCAGAAGGGGTGTCAATTACATTTTTACAAATCGCATTCCTGTTTCAGCGTAACCATTCCCTTTTATTTTCAAAAGATAGTTCCCTTTCATCAAAGTCGATGTGTCAATCAGACGCTGATAATTTCCCATTGTTAATTGCACAGACATATTCAAAACCTCTTTTCCTTGAATGTCATAAATGATTATTTGTGTATTCTCATTTTGTGAAGCATGAACATTCAACATTAGGAAATCTGCAACGGGATTGTTCACAATCGATACCCATGGCGAAAAATCGACGGTATAGTTATTTACCGAAACTCCCGGTTCTGACATGAGATCAGCTTCCCAGATGCCGCGTCCAAACGTGCCTGCGCGAAGTTTTCTGCCACTGTATTGAATTTCTAAATCAGTTACAGAAGTATTAGGAATACCCGCACCATAGTAGTCCCATTCT
>CANHIV010000130.1 GCA_947460525.1 Flavobacteriales bacterium | reverse complement strand
TTTCCACTTCCCGTTTCTCCTGTGATAACGGTGAACCCCTCTTCGAAAAGCAATTCAGCTTGATCGATTAAGGCAAAATTTTGAACACGAATATTTTTTAGCACAGCAAATACTTTTGACGAAAATAACTAGGAATGGCGTGCTGAACGAAGAAGAGTTATTCGCATTTATGCGAATTAATTCATAATGCGCTCGTACTTGGTAATGTTTCCGGGATCCACGAGTTTACAAAGCTCGTAGATGGGTTGTTTTACCGCGACAGGTGCGGGTTTGAAAATCTGCGTGATTTCATCCGCTTTGCCGTAGAAGAATACCTGTAAGTTGTAGGAGGAAGGTCGGATTTTATGAATGGCGCGCAATCCTTCCAAAGATGTTGCAATGCTATTTCTTCCTTTTTCGATATCATAGTAAAGAATATCCAAACCTTGGCGGTGGTAATTGTAAAGCGCTTCACGCAAGGGTTTGAAAGATTGCGATAAAATGTTTTCGATGATCCAATAACGATTCTGTTGTCCCTTTTGATTGGCCTTCCAACCCTCTTCCGGTGCATTTTGTGCGTTGTTGACAATGGTTTGACACATGAGGTAATAATCAGTGCCCCCTTCCAGTCCAAAGGAATCATAGTCCATGGCCAAAATCAAATTGGCATAGAAGGCAATCACAGATGTAAGGTTGTCTCTGTGCTGATCCTGCGACCATTGCAGGGTAGAGTTGTCTTGGTAAGAGAATTCAAAGTTTTTGTCATTGATGCTCAGCATCGTCGTTTTGTAGCTGGAGTTGTACACAGGTCGGCTACTGCTCACTTGAATGGAGCCCTTAAAAGATCGGTTGTTGATTTGTTGCTCAATGGTAATTTGAATGGAGCAATCGATTCTTTCTTTTGAATCCCAATTGTCTTTGGACCATTTTCTGTTGTTGATGAATTCTTCAATGACACCTTCCATGGTCTTGAAAACCTCTGCATCACCTGTAATGACACGCGGTGGAATGATGGTGACATTGCAATTCAATTCTTGGCCATTTCCAATGAATGGAAGCATTGCCCAACAGAATAAAGCACATATAGGGATTAAATAATTTCGCATAATTGATTCAAAATTTCTTGTGCCACTTTGGTTTTGTGCATGGGCTCAAAAGCTATGGAACGAGAATCAGGGTAAATAATTGTGATGGTGTTGTCGTCGGACCCAAATCCGCTCTGTGCGCCATTTGCAGAATTGGCCACGATAAAATCGAAGTTCTTTCTTTTCATTTTATCAGCGGCGTTTTGCAACAGGTTTTCCGTTTCTAGCGCAAATCCTACGATGCGCTGATGGATGCCTTTTAGCTGACCCAATGTATGGGCAATATCGATGGTGGGAACGAGCTCGATATTCAAAGATTGATCTTTCTTCTTGATCTTCTGATTGGCCTGCAATTTGGGTTTGTAATCCGCCACAGCGGCGCTAAGAATAGCGGCATCGCAGTTGGAAAAATGCTTCATGCACGCGGCGGCCATTTCATCGGAAGAAGTAACGGAGATGCGTTCTACCAGGGGATGCTGTATTTTCAATTGGGTTGGTCCAGTTACCAATACTACATGAGCGCCAGACTCCGCAGCGCGCAAGGCCAGTGCAAATCCCATTTTACCACTGCTGTGGTTGCCAATGAACCGAACAGGATCAATGGCCTCATGTGTAGGGCCAGCGGTGATCAGCACTGTTTTTCCTACCCATTTTGGGTGGGGAGCAAAGTGCTGTTGCAATGCCGTGTAAATGTCTTCAGGTTCCATCATTCTGCCTTTGCCATCCAATCCTGAGGCCAGGCTCCCTTCTTGCGGTGCGAGGATATGATGTCCGCGGTGCATTAAGCTGGCGATATTGGCTTGTGTTCCGGCATGAAGAAACATGTCATGGTCCATGGCAGGAGCAACAAAAATGGGGCAGCGTGAGCTCATATAAACCGCCATTAAAAAGTTGTCACACAAACCAGCGGCCATTTTGGAGAGGGTGTGTGCCGAGCACGGCGCAATCACCATGGCATCTGCCCATAGCGCCCAATGTACGTGGTTGGTCCACTCGCCACTGTCTTTGTTTTCAGTGAAGTCAGAGGCAACGGGTTGACCCGACAAGCTTGCAAATGTGAGGGGTTGAATAAAATCTTGCGCTGAAGTGGTCATGATTACCTTGACCTCCGCACCAGATTTGATGAGCATGCGAACGAGTTGCGTTGTCTTGATACAAGCAATGCTCCCCGTCACACCTACCAAAATTTTCTTCCCTTTCATGGTTCTAAAATAAAAAAAGATGGCCATTGCGCCATCTTTCTTTTTCTATCGTTGAATTCGATTATGCTTCATTGTTTTCTGTATCTGGATATCTCCAGTATACTTCGCCGTCTACCAACTCTTGAACAGCAATAGAGTGAGGCTTGGCCATTCTCTCATAATGCTTTGAAATTTCAATTTGTTCACGGTTCTCAAACACCTCTTCCAAGTTGTCTGTAGATGAACTGAACTCCTCTAATTTTTGACTCAATTCTTCTTTCATTTCTTTTCCAATTTGGTTGGAACGCTTAGAAAGAAGGACAACAGCTTCAAACAAGTTGCCGTCAACTTGAGAGAATAATTTGTCCATGTCGCGGGTTACAGTACTCTTCTCCGCATTGGTAGTTTTAAACTTACTCATAACAATCAGTGGGTCAATTTTTCAATTTGTTTGGCACTCTTATCAAAGAATTCTTGAGCGGATTTTAACCACTCGCTTTCCGGATAAGCGTTTGCAAAGTTAACATAAGATTCTATAGTTGAACGAAAACGTTCTAATTTCTTTGTTTCAATGCTGCCTTCGGCCAAGAGGTAGTTGCTTTTAACAATCAAATATTGGACTTCTTCTCTGTATTGAGAAGTAGGGTATTTCTGAATAAATTGTTTCAAAGCCAATGAAGCAGCCTTGTAACGTTCTGTTTTTACGTACAAACGGGCGTTCTCAAAATCTTTCTGCTCCAATTTGTGATTCAATGCCCCTACCAAAACATTGGCGGAGTCTTTTAAAACTGAAGTGGGGTACTTGTCCAAGAAATATTGGAAATCATTGATTGCGTTGTGGGTGTCGGTTTGGTCCAATGTGTATTCTGGACTCAATTGATAACTGCAATAAGCGGATTTAAAAAGACACTCCTCTGCTTTGGCATGTCTGGGGTAGTTTTTGGCAAACGACTTCAGAAAGTATCCCGCCATGACGTAATCCTTGATGCACAAGTTGGTCATCGCAAAATAATATTGAACATCTTCTGAAATGGAACTTCCACGGGTGGGACCTTGTAATTCTTCTAACAAGGGCAAAGCTTTGTGACATTCTCCTTCTTGGTAGTACTTTACGGCAGCCTCAAACTTTTTGTTCATGTCTTTCTCTTTCAAGATTTTGTTGTACTCGGTACAACTGCTCAAAAGAAATATTACAGAAATAAGAAAAAGACTAGTTTTTTTCATGGAGCACAAAGATAATCAAAGCCACTTTTGAAGCAGAAGTTAATTTATCCCAAGTAGGATTGCAGAAGCAAAGCGGCACTAACAGCATCCACAAGGCCTTTGTCGGCGCGTTGTTTTTTGGAAGCGCCCCCCATCAATATGGCCTGACTGGCCATTTTACTGGTGAACATCTCATTGACTCTATGAATGGGAATTTGGGGAAAATGCTTTTGAAGTTTCTCTTGAAAGGCCAACTGTTGCTGTGTCGTAGCGGAGGCTTCGCCATTGAGATAGCGGGCTTCTCCTAATACAAAGGCTTCAATCTTGTGCTTTTGGTGGTATTGGGTCAGAAAGCTCAATATCTCTGCAGGGGGAATGGTTGTGAGTGGCGAGGCAATCATTTTAAGATCATCTGTTTCTGCAATGCCGCATCGCTTTTCTCCGTAATCTATAGCAACCAATCTTCCCATGCTGTTCGTATTTTTGACCAAAATACAAAGAGATGAATCGCGAAGCCATACAAATTGCCATTGAAAAAGCATGGGAAGATAGAAGTTTGTTGCAGTCTGCTGAAACCGTTTCGGCCATTGAGCAGGTAATAGAAGAGATCGATAAAGGAAGATTGCGTGTGGCTGAACCATTGGAAAATGGCGATTGGCAAGTGAATGAGTGGGTGAAGAAAGCGGTGGTGATGTATTTCCCCATTCGCAAGATGGAAACGATGGAGGCGGGTCCTATGGAGTTTCATGATAAGATGGCGTTGAAGCGGAATTATGCAGAATTGGGTGTGCGCGTTGTGCCGCACGCGGTAGCGCGTTACGGAGCTTACTTGGCGCCTGGTGTTATCATGATGCCGAGCTATGTGAACATTGGTGCATACGTTGGAAGTGGCACCATGGTGGACACTTGGGCAACTGTGGGTTCATGCGCACAGATTGGAAAGGATGTTCACTTGAGTGGTGGTGTTGGAATTGGTGGAGTACTGGAGCCCTTGCAAGCAGCGCCTGTCATCATTGAAGATGGATGTTTTATCGGTTCTCGATGCATTGTAGTGGAAGGGGTGCGTGTGCGAAAGCAAGCGGTGCTAGGAGCCAATGTTGTATTGACCAAATCCACAAAGATTATCGACGTGTCGGGAGATACGCCCAAGATTTATGTTGGCGAGGTGCCTGAGCGCAGTGTCGTGATTCCGGGCA
>CANHIV010000129.1 GCA_947460525.1 Flavobacteriales bacterium | reverse complement strand
AGCAAGCTGGGGATGGACCAAATGACATTGATGAACCATGACAATACCGCATCTACCCATCCGCGGTAATAGCCGGCCAATAGGCCAATGGTGATGCCCACCAAAAGTGAAATGAGCACAGCAATGAAACCTACCAGTAGGCTGATTTGCGTTCCTGCCATCAAACGAGAAAGAACATCACGACCAAAACGGTCACTCCCCAAAAGAAAAAAACGTTGGGTATGTTGCGCTGTGCAATGTTCGTCGAAACAGCGCATTTCATCTTCGTGAATGCGCGCCGAAGCCAACGGGGGCAATTTGGCCAATGAGATGACTTGGTGATTGGCGTCGGTGCTGCTATCTGGACGAATGAGTGGTCCAAGTATCGTAACCGCGATAAGTAATGTCATAAAAGACAACCCCAAAACCGCCAAGCGATCTTTTTTGAATTTGCTCCAAAAAATTAAGATTGATTCAGTCGACGTCCTTTCCATTCAATAGGGAAAATTACTACACCCAAGCCGATGATAAGAACCCAAATGGGATAGGTTATTAAAAAGAAAATGGTGAATAGTGGATGCCGTTTTTTGAGCGGTTGAGGAATGGCATAGTATTCTGGTAACCATTTGAGCAAAAGCAACCCTATGGCAATTGTAGTTCCCGTTATCCAAGGAAGCACAATGGCAACGCCATTGGCCAGCAAAGTAATGATGCCCAAATAGCGCATGTCCCAGAGGGGCAAGTCTTTGGATTTTTGCGCCCAACGCAATCGTTGCTGAACCAGAGAAGTAAATTTTGTATGCCCCATTACACGTGCTTTGCCTTGGGTATCATGGAAGGTAATGCGCTTCAGGTGTTGTCTGAAATAGGCAAGTAAAAATTGGTCATCGCCACTTGCAATTTCTTCGTGCATATCGTAGCCCCCCACTTCAATGAAAGCCCTTCTTTTAAAACCAAGCATGGCACCATTGCACAATTGAGGTTGCCCATGGTAGCAAGTTTTTTGGGTGAGGTATTGGAAAATAGCGAACTCCAACTTTTGCTCATTTTCAATGAGGGAATGACCACCATCCATCTCAATGGAAAAAATAATCATGTCACTTTTCCAATCGGCTTCGTACATATGGGATGTCCAACCAGAAGAAAGCTGAAGGTCAGCATCCATGGTGATGATCCAAGGGGTATGTGCCACTTCAATCCCGGTGCGCAGCGCACGTTTTTTTCCATGTCCCTTGGCGGTTATGAGTTGGGTGCGCAAGTTGAGGTAGGGTTCTACTTTTTTGCTTGACAAATCTTCACTGTGATCATCCACCAATAGGATACGCCAATTTTTTGGCAAGCTCTGTTGGATTGCCGCTAAAAGTTGGGGAAGATTCGCTTCCTCGTTTCTGAATGGAATGATGATGGTGCACTCGGGGAGATAGGTGTATCCATTTTTCTTTGGCGCAGCGGTCATGTGCCATTTCATCCATTGAATAAAATAGAGCGCAAGAATAACGATGCACAGGGTCAGAAGCATTATTTTTGGTTCATTGGATGAGTAAGGAACGTGTCATATTGGGAATTGATCCAGGCACCTCGATTTTGGGGTACGGAATCATTGAGGTCAAAGGTAAGCAAATGAAATTGCTTGCTGTAGGTGTTGTGCGATTGGATAAGATTGATGACCATGCCCTGAAATTGAAAAAAATCTTTGAGCGCTGCGTCGAATTGATTGATGGATTTCACCCGGATGAGTTGGCCATTGAGGCGCCATTCTTTGGAAAGAATGTTCAATCGATGTTGAAATTGGGAAGGGCACAGGGAGTAGCCATTGCAGCAGCCTTGAGCCGCGAATTGTCTGTCTGTGAATATGCACCGCGAAAAATCAAGCAGAGCATCACTGGAAACGGGAATGCCAGCAAAGAGCAAGTGGCAGCAATGATTCAGCGGCTACTAAAAATTGAAGATGCCAACATGCCTGAGAAGTTGGATGCTACCGATGGCCTTGCCGCAGCAGTTTGTCATTTTTACCAAACTTCAAATCCATTGCTAGGAACCAAATCCAATTCTTGGAAATCGTTTCTGAGCAATAATCCTGATCGGATTATCAAAAAGTGATTACTCGATGATCACAGATTGAACCTCGGTTTCACCTGTTTGTTTGTTGAGGAATTGCACGTGATATAATCCATGTGGAAGATCCTGTAAATTCAACTGACCTTGATTAATTCCGCCATGTAATCTCCAAAAATCTTCCTTGACCATCTGCCCTTGACTATTGAAAATTCGAACTTCTTGCTGTGAGGCCATGGGTTGGAAACTGGACCAATAGAATTGACCATTGCCAGGATTGGGGAACAAACCCCATGTGGCTTTTGGAGCAAATGCATTTTCTCCTAAGCCGGTATTGTGTTGTACAATAAGGTTTTCATCACCGGGCATGTAGTAGGTATATAAGTAGAAAACAACCAACATCTCATCAGTGGTTTCTTCGCCCCATGTAACCAATTGGGGTGGAAAAGAGGGTTGATTCGGATTGTTTACCGTGTTGTCATAAGTGGCAACAGCTTTCAATTGTGAATTAATGGGAACTTTAATGAGTTGCGGATAGTCATACCCCAATTGCCAATGAAAATCCCAATTGGGAATATCGATAAGCGGTATGGTATCTCCGGCATTGAGCGCAAAACTTCGAATGCTCTTTCCAATCAAATGCATGTGGGGAAAAACACCAATCAAGGATACGTTGGTAGGAATAGTGTAAGTAGCATGAAAAGTGGGTTGACTATTGGCGGGAATGATTAGCGCAGGTTCGTCCAAAGTGGAAGGATCATGCGTTAGGATGGGATTGTACCAAGCTTCCCGTGGTGTCGGATCTTGGGTATGTTGAATATTGACAATGGTTTGATCTTGTTGTCCATTGGATCCAGCAGGGTAGTGCATTTCCACCAAGAAATGTCCGCCTGCTGATGCTCGAATGCCAAATCCAAAAGGTAAAAACTGCGGCCCTTTTCCGGGTACCCATGCACCAACGAAGTAGGCGTCTGCAGGGATTCCTCCTCCGGTGCCGTTGGTTTCAAATCCTGGCATACCATCTGCGCCATCCAATGACAAGCAGGCATCTGTGGGGTCGTAATAAATGACAACGTGATGAACGATATCTGCATTTCCTGGAATAATTTCTATACCATCAATAAATGTATCTGCTGCATAGTTGGGACTTAAAACAAATGTGCGGTAATAGTCAGTGCTCACTGCCAAACTCGTATTCAATGGAGTGGTGCCTGTAAAGTCTACTTGATTCAATTGACTTTCGTTGTTGTAAACAGGGGGGTTAGGCGCTAGGTTGAGATCACCACTGGGCATACCGCCTACTACCCAATCCTCAATGGTTTGTTTCTCCGTATCAGTTAGGACATTCTCATTCATAAAATGTCGGTACTGTATATTGGCGGGATAAGGGGGCATATAGCCTGTTGTCGTTGCTGCCAAGATACTAGCGCCGCTGTTGTAAGCGTCTTCATAGGTCATAAAACTGGACGGACCAACCCCGCCTGGATGGTGACATTGGGTGCAATGATCAAACAAGATCGGAGCAATGTTTTGACTCCAGTTCTGGGAAAAACCAATAATTGCCTGGATTACAAATCCGAGTAAAAGGAAAGTTTTTTTCATCACATAAATATTTTTTTGTACCAAGGCAAACGATTAGCGTTGCCTGTTTTATTCGATTTTTTGCGACTTTCTTTCATTCGCTTTTTTGTTGCCTTATCCTGAATAGCATCGTGCTTTTCTCTTTTCATCTTGTACTCCTCTTGCTTTTTGCGCTTGTTCTCTTTTTCCTTGTTGGCGCCATCTTGAGGGGTAACCACATTGGTTTGTCGGGGTGGTTTGTTTTGTGCAAAGCTTTCTTGTGCACCCAACAAGGCAACAGCAAAAGCGATTAACTGGATGATTTTTTTCATCGAAACTTGTATTCGTATTTGTGAATGGTAATCATTTGACTACCGATGTCTTGATGCAAGATAGCTTTGACCAGTGAGGCATTTTGATACAACACTTCATATTCTTCAACAAGCTGATTGTTGATGAATTTCTTGGCAAAATTAACGTTGCCAATTTTGTCATATTCGTAAAGTACTTTTTCTACCTCGTTGTTTTGGCTATCGTTTCTAACTACCTCACTTACCCATCCTCTTTCGTTGTATTTGTAGTTGGCGGATATGGTGCGGTTGGAAATAAAATATTCCTCAGTCTCTTTGATCAGGAAGCCTTGGTCATTTCGCTCTGTGGTGAATGAACTGTAGGTCAATCCGTAATTGTTGATATTGTTTCTTACAACAATATTGGATTTAGGGAATTGATATTCGTACGAGTTGGATTCGACGAGGATTTCCCGTGGTTCATCAGATGCAACCGCAATGATTTGTTTGGTATCCTGCCTTATTAGTTTTCCGTTGGAGTCATAGGCGTTGAATGTGACGGTGGTTTCTTGAGCGCTTTTGGATTCTACGGCAAACAATTGCCCAACATCATTTCTTTTAAATAGAATGGAGGTGGTATCGCGTTGAAAATTTTTTGGAGCGATGGTGGTCTTGCTCTCTAGTATGCCCGTATTGCCAAAACGATAGGTGATTTGTTGTTGCAAATCATCAATGGGACGCCCTGGCATTTTTACCAAGATGTTTTCT
>CANHIV010000128.1 GCA_947460525.1 Flavobacteriales bacterium | reverse complement strand
TTCCATACTACACTATCGGCCATGGCATCATCGGTTTTGTAAATTCCGCCATCGTTGGTACTGAACAAAACATTGGGATCAGAAGGGGAGAACAAAACAAAATGCTGATCGGGGTGGTGGTTGGGATAGACATAGAACCAAGGTGCTTCAGGATTGCATCGGTATCCGCCCATCCACTCGTTGTTGTCTGTGGCAAATCCGTCATTGCTTCGGTGCAAATTGATTCCTCCAATGATTAGCGCATCCGTTGTCGGATGATGAGCAATGGTCAAGTCGTAGCTGTATTGAGAACGGAACGTGCCAAAATCAAAACTGATGCCTGTGAACAATTGACATGCATCGTCTGGTAAATTGGGACTTCTATTTTCCCAAACGCCATTGGTGCCATCGCCATCTACATATTGGTATCGGTAAAGAAAATGATCCAAGGCGTAATTGCCATTGTTCAATGTCTCACCCAAAAAGAAAATTTCATTGGGGTTTTGGGGATTGTACGTCATGACCGTTCTGCGCAAGTTGGCAATCTCTGGAGAAATTGGATTGATGGTGGTCCAATTGATTCCATCTTCAGATCGATAAAATCCACCGCCATTGGTGGTGTTGTCAGAGAAGGTGGCGTATTTCACGCCATTGGGCGTTACCATGATGTCTGTGAATTCGGAAGCCCCTGAACCAAATCCCAAAACCTCATTCCAGGTATTTCCGCCATCTGTGCTTCGTATAATGCCATTGTACACCGCTGCATACAACTCTTGCAATGTATCATTGGCGGTGTTGATGGCCAAACGCCAAACAAAATCATAGCTTCCATTTTGCAATGCAGTTTGTGGCGTATTGCTTTGCGTGCTAATCAGCGGCGCCCACGTCTGACCATTGTCTGAACTTTTAAAGATTCCATTGCCGCTGAACAATGAAGTGAAACTGGTTCCACTGACGACACCATAAAATTCTTCACCCGTTCCATAGTACCATTCGTTTTCGTGACCAGCTCGTGTGTCTTGAACTATCGAACTGACGGAGTGAATTTGATCGGCAGTTGTTCCATGCAGCCAAGTATTACCACCATCAGCGGATGTCCAAATTCCGCTCGTAACACCACCGGAAATCAAGTGATTTTCGTTTGTCACATCAATGGCCAAGGCTCTTGTTCTACCACCAATGTTATAAGGTCCGCGTTGGTCCCAACTAAAACTTCTGTCTCCTCCTTTTTGGGGCAATGTTGCGGCATAAGCTCGGGCATTTTGTTTCCATTGCAAGGGCAACGTGCCACTCTCGGGATCATGATTGCGCATGTACTCAAAATACTTTCTGCTGCTGGGATTGATGCCATAGCCTTCCTCTGACAAACCGCCCACAGGGGGATTTTGAGAAAAAAGATATGCTCCCATAGCTACCCATGCTGTCATTCCCAAGATCTGGTACACCCGGGTATTGGATTTAAAACCTAAACTCATGTCTGCAAGATAATCCCAAAACTTCTTGAGTGTTGAAATGTTCAAAGGTTTTGTTGAGCAATGAATGGCACTTTTGTGCGTTGGTTATTTTCGTACTATGAAAAGAATTATCATTTTCTCGATCCTTGCGCTTTTCACTTTTGTGGCAGCTGCTCAACGCAAGCAATATTTTGAAACCACAGATGAGAAGGGCCGCATGCTCATGAAGGGTATTTATGTCAATGGGTTAGAAGACAGCTTGTGGAAGTTTTATGAGGCTGGTGTATTGGCAGAGGAATCTTGGTACTACCAAGGGAAATTGATGGGGCCAAGCACCAAGTACTATCCGTCAGGTACCAAGATGATTGAGGCGCATTTTATTCTGGGTGTGCAAGACAGCTCCCAAATCGTGTATGCACCGGATGGTGCGATTAAGGAATGGGGAAAATTTAAAGAAGGAAAAAAAATTGGAAGATGGATCCAATGGCAAGGCAAGGATACTTTGTCTATTGAAGAGCATGTTGGTAATGAAATTTTACTTTGGAAAAAATGCAGAGTCGCACAAGACAAAGGATTTGTTTGGTGTGATGTGATCAATGGCAATGGTCAGGTGGATGATAAGGTGCCAGGTGAATTGAGAAAAGTATCCAATTACAAAGGCGGAAGGCTCAATGGCCTTTTTGTGGAATACTACAACAATGGCAACGCAAAAATTAAGGGCGCATACTCGGCAGGATTGAAACAAGGGGAGTGGCAGGAGTATTTTGTGAATGGCAATTTGCGGGAGTTGGTGACCTACACCAATGATACTTTGGACGGCCGCATTGTGGGTTATGACAACAAGGGTGGCTTGGTGATGGAAGGCATCCACCAGTCTGGAAAAAAATCAGGGCATTGGAAATGGTATTTTGTGAGCGGCCAAGTGGAGATGGAAGGCGATTTCGAAAATGATTTCCAAACCGGAACTTGGAAGTATTACTACACCAATGGACAAATCTCCGAAACTGGAAATTATACAAAAGGCAAACGCCAAGGCGATTGGGAATTTTTCTACAAAGACGGAATGCCTTGGAAAAAAGGGGGATACCTCAATAACCAAAAAAACAGTCTCTGGACCACCTGGTTTGAGAGTGGGCAAGTGTTGCAGGAAGGTCATTATGAGAACAACTTAGAAGAGGGCTTGTGGCAGAGCTACTACGAAACGGGAAAGAAAATGGATGTCGGTTTTTACAAATCAGGCAAGATGAATGGTAAGTGGGAAGGGTATTATACCAATGGCAAAGCGAAGTATACAGGCGAGTGGAAGTGGGATACCAAAGTTGGAACCTGGAGCTATTGGAATGAAAAAGGGATTATTGAGAAATTGGAAACTTTCAATCAAGAAGGAAAATTGGAAGGGTGGAATGTGATGTACAATCCACAAGGAAAGTCTGTAAGCGAGGGCAATTTCAAAGACGGAAAACCAGATGGAAATTGGGTGTACCG
Organism: Flavobacteriales bacterium; assembly: GCA_947460525.1. Lineage (GTDB taxonomy): Bacteria > Bacteroidota > Bacteroidia > Flavobacteriales_D > Sanyastnellaceae > CAMCTV01. The sequence goes on along the minus strand of CANHIV010000128.1, from coordinate 1,753 downwards.
CTATCCATTTGGCTCGCTATTGAGAACTTGTGCCTACAAAGACGGCGAACTCCACGGGGAGGTGATTCAATATGGTGAAAAAGGAAATGTGTTGAACATTGCGCACTACAAGGAAGGCAAGAAGCACGGCAAGGAAATCATCTATGATGAAAAGTCAGGGAAGGAGTTGAAAAGAGCTTTGTATAAAAATGGTGTAAAGTACAAATAGTACTTTACAGCCATCCTTTCATTTTCATCCAGTCGTCATTGAACATTTTGCCCAAGTAGCGTGTACCGTGGTCATGAAAAATCACCACTACAACATCACCTTCTTTGAAACGATCCTTCATTTGCATCAAGCCTGCCATGGCTGACCCTGCTGAGTTTCCGACAAAAATCCCTTCTTCTTTTGGAATGCGGCGCGTCATCACAGCGGCATCTTGGTCCGTTACTTTTTCAAAATGATCGATGACATTAAAGTCAACATTCTCAGGTAAAAAATCCTCACCAATTCCTTCGGTAACATAAGAATAGATTTCGTTCTTATCAAACTCTCCTGTCTCTTTGTATTTCTTGAATACAGAGCCGTAGGTGTCGATACCCAAGATTTGAATATTGGGATTTTTTTCTTTCAAATATCTGCCGGTGCCAGAGATGGTTCCACCGGTACCCACTCCCACAATAAGGTGCGTGATCTTGCCTTCGGTTTGATCCCAAATTTCAGGACCCGTAGATTCATAATGCGCCATGGCATTGGCGGGATTGTCATACTGATTGGGTTTCCAAGAATTGGGCACTTCTTTTTCTAAACGAGAAGATACACTGTAGTAAGAGCGAGGATCTTCAGGCTCAACATCCGTTGGACAAACGATGACTTCTGCGCCAAATGCCTTCAATGCATCCACTTTTTCTTTGGACTGCTTATCGGTAGTAGTAAAAATACACTTGTACCCTTTCATGATCGCAGCAATGGCCAATCCCATTCCTGTGTTTCCTGAAGTTCCTTCAATGATGGTCGCACCTGGCTTTAATTTCCCTTCTGCTTCCGCCACCTCAATCATCTTCAACGCCATTCTGTCTTTGATAGAATTACCCGGATTAACTGTCTCTACTTTGGCCAAAACCAAAGCTGGAATTTCTGCGGTGATGCGATTGATTTTTACCAAAGGTGTATTCCCAATGGTTTCCATGATATGTTGGTAGTACTTCATAATGCGAATTTAACTGAATCGGATGGCTTTGATGGGCCTAATTTTAGAAACGTATGCGGCAGGTAACATCATTGCGATGGAACAGACGACAATCACGCCAATGTTGAGCAACAAGATGTAGTTCCATTGGATATCAATCGGAACTTCTTTGACATAATATTGATTGGGATCCAATTGAATGATGCCTGTATATTTTTGAATCAACATAAGCCCCAACCCAATGATATTGCCCCAAAGCAATCCTTTTGAAATAAGTCCCATGCTGTGCAGAACAAAGACTTTTAAAAGCGCCCAATTGCTGATACCCATGGCTTTGAATGTGCCGATGAAATTTTGTTTTTCCAAAATGATGATGAGCAAAGCAGAGGTCATGTTAATGATGGAAATCACAACCATCAATACGATGATAATGATGACATTGATGTCCAACATTTGCAACCAAGCGATGATCTCAGGATGTTGTTCCAGGACATTCTCAATTCCCAGCTGAAAGGGAATTAAATCATAGATACTGCTCTGCGCCTCATACAATTCGTCAAAGTCTTTTAATGCAATTTCGTAAC
>CANHIV010000127.1 GCA_947460525.1 Flavobacteriales bacterium | reverse complement strand
TCCTCTTGGTACAGTGCATGAATCTTTTTAAGCACGGCAAAGAAGAACGCATCTAGCTTTTCAAATCTTGTCCATTCTTCAGGTAGTGCTTCAATGTGGGCAGGAACCAATTGCACAGCAATGAGAATCTCCAACATTTCCTCATTAAGAATGTTAGCGCTAAATCCATCTTTTAGTGCACGGAACACCAAGTTGTTCCAAACGATGCTGTCGTGCGCCCATCGGATCTCTTCAAATGTTTTTGAATGTTCGCAAATCAAAACGATGGCATGAAGGACGGCAGGGAGATATTCTGCAGGGAATTCATCAAAGCTTCTAAATTCAAATCCACTTTGGTACAATTTCTCTCGATTGAAATCCAATCCAAGGTCAGTAAGTAACTCGTAGCACAACTCAGACTCCACTTGATCACGCCACCAGATATTTTCCTCTTTGCTGAACTTCAATAATTTCCTAAAATCTTCAACGGGGTAAGTTAAAATCTTCCCTTTGGCCATTGATTTGTGATAAGTCCCCACGCCGGTGTACCTTGACATGGCATTGCGCATGGAACCAGCAGCAAACTTTTCCTTCAAGTTGTTCTCATTGCTGATAATCGCCATGATATCGGGGCTTCCTAGTGTTGCTATAAACAATGGCTCAAACCATTGGAGCATGTAAATGGCATTGTTGTGCGCCTTGTCAAAGGCGTCGTAATCCACAATTCGGCTGTCCTCCGTTAAAGTGGGCAAGGTGAAATGAAAGTGCAGTGTGCCGTTGTTAAATAAGACCAAGTTCTTTTGATTGGACATGAACATGTTGATTCCTATGTTGTAATCGGGAAATGTCAGTGGTCCTGGAAGAATCTTGGTTTCGTTTAGGCGTTCTAAGAATATCTTTTTATTGATGCGCATCTCATTGCAGGCTTCCTGAACGGTGCGGTTTTCAAAATACTTGGTTACAAATTCAATGGTGTCACCATCAAAAATAATACAACCCATGGGGTTGTTTTTTTGCGTGAACATCGTTTGAATATGATAAGGTTGTTTCTCTAGGAATAACTCTAAAATGGACTTTCCAGAATAATCCGGATTGTCTTGTAAGGGTGGAGCGGATTGTATGGTTTTGTGTTGAAAATGAATGTCCAATTTTTCCAACGAGTGGCTATTCATCATTTGACTTACGAGATAATTCTTCTCAGCATTAAAAGCCGCTTTAAGTAAAGTTTCTAGGGTACCTTCTCTGTAGCATTTTAGATAGTCAATGCTGTATCTCTCGCGACCCATTTTCTCTTGGATAAATTGACCGGATACGATGAGCGACTCCTCGAATTGAAGATAGGTTTCGTTCTCTAACCCAATGCCCCAGTAATATTTTCTAATTGGGTTATGTTTCATGTTGTGCAGTTGTTATGTGAAATGAGATGGATAATAATTTAAGCGTGGTAATAAAAAACGTGTGAAGAATAACGGGCGTGATTCCACCAATCACGGCGAATGTGCGCAAAGTAGTTGTAGTTCAACTTTCCTGCCTGTGATTGCAAAGGATAAATAACTTTTCCATCCTCACGGAACGCTTTTCTCTTTTCAGTTTCTGGAACAATGGGCACAATGTGACCAGAGAGTCCTACAATTTTTCTTTTGGCGCAGATGATACCAATACCGCCATTTTCGTTCACTAGATTTTGGATTTCAGTCAAGTCGGTCATTTTCTTCCAACCGTAACATTCTCCCCAAAGGAGAAACCAATCGTGAATTGCACTGGAATAAATGGGCATTACTGTATCCATAAATAAGGGCTTCACATCTTCACCATTTTCAAGTTTGGCTATGGATTCATCCGTCCACCATACGGTGGGGAGGTATACCTTGTTGTGAAAGCAATAGTCAAATGAGTATACGTTGCAATAGGTATCTTCAGGCGTTCTTTGGTAGCGAAGACTGTGCTTGACGTCCAGTTTTCGAATGAGCTTGCGGATGCTTCTTCTCTTGGATTCTGCGCTGGACATGTTCCTGAAGGGAATCGAATCATCAACCATAGGATGAAACTTTCTCTCCATAGAATCCAAATTCGAATCGAAATGAGGATCGAGAATAGCAGGCTTTACAGCTTTGGTTTTTGGGATAACATCGTTCATAGAATATCTTTCTTGGGGTCACCGAGGGCTAAAATACGGATAAAGAAAGTGCAATAGCAGTATCTAGAACGCAGAGAGCCAACACAGGAATGTGAATTGGCGAGACTGCGATTGCAGCCTAACTATTTTAATCCCAGAGCTGAAATTCGCGGTCCAGCGGATTGTTCTTTCATCTCCAATTCAAGTTTTTTGAAGTCCTCTTTTGTTACCCTCTGCGCAAAAGTTCCATCTTTCAGTACATGGATTTCATCGCAATTGTCACTGAGTGTGGAAAATATATGGGAGGATAGGATGATGGTTTTGTTCAGCGCCTTCAATTGATGGATGATATCCGTGATGATGAGATTGCTTTGAATGTCAACCCCATTAAAAGGTTCGTCCAAAATGAAATAATGGTTTTCTTGCAATAGGATGCCCAGCAACGCCAATTTTTTCTTCATTCCTGTTGAATACGTTTCTGCATATTCATTCAAAGGCAATTCAAAGATGTTTTTGGTTTCCCAATCGTGAAGAGAAAGTTTTCTTGCATGGCACATGAATTTCAGATATTCGAGTCCAGTGATTTTTGGAAAAAAGTAGGGGTCGGTCACCAACAAGCCCAAGTGGTTTTTAAGTGGAGAGGGGTTGGAATTGATAGTGCCTTGGTGCATTTCAAGTCCGGCCATACAGCGAAATAAGGTGGTTTTGCCGGCTCCGTTTTCGCCCACAATTCCGTATACCTTTCCTGGCTCAAAAGTGATATTGATGTTTTTCAAAACGGATTTTGAGCCGTAACTTTTTTGAAGATTTTCAATTTGGATCATCGCAGAAGATTTGAAAGTCGCTTTTTGGACAAATGATAAGTATAGGGAATATATACGAGTAAAGCAGGAGGGAAGCTGATGACCAAGGCAAGCGCAATTCCTTGAGCAATGCTCATTTCATAAGGAAAGGCGGCGTATTTGCTCATGAGTGTTGCAATGAGGACTGCGATTCCAATGGCTTCAAAAGTGATAATCAATAGGATCTGGTCTGGGAAGAAGATGATAAGCGAGGCCCAAATGGGAGAACTTAGGATAATGGCATTGGTAACCACCATTTTGGATTTTTGTAACAAAAACAACCGTGGGGTAGAGGCGTAATTCCAAACATAATATTCTGGCTCTGGATGACTCAAGTGCTGCATCATAATGACGAGAATGAAAAGAAGTGCGGCTATTCCTAGATTGAAGTTCTCAACGGTTATGGCAATAACATGGATGGCCATGATGGATATCAATAGAATGAAAGAATGACGGAAAGCGGCATTGAATTCAAATTGATGTCGAGCAAATGGAGTGGGGAACGAGAAACGCCACACATATTTCTTTTGCCAAACAGCCATTGCCGTGGCTGCGGCAATCAAAGCGATGGTCGAAAGCCATTGAAGTTGATACAAAAGGAAAATTACAAACGGGATAGTGATGATTAGATTTTCCATGATGCGAATGAGCTGCTGCCGGCGATCGCCAAAACTGATTTGAAGGAATTCATTCCGTCTTTGGTTGGAAAATGGGATCAATAATGTCAGGCAAAGGACGGGGTACAAAATTGGAGCAAGTTCGGTTTTTTCGAAAACGAGAATCGATACTCCTAGGAAGGCAACGGGGATAAACAGGTAGGCCAAGCCAATAGGAAGGCCGCTCGCCAGTAAGTGGCGATGAATAAGTTGGGATTGCAAAATGAAATAATGCTTCATCATCAATTGGACGGTGCTTGGTCTTATTACCGCAGAAAAGTACACTCAAATTGGCGAGCTCTGCGGCGGGTCATCAAAATATCAACAATGGAAAACTTTTTTTAACGTTCCGAGATGTGGAGTTTATTTTTGTGGGGATGTCTTTTTTGAATGAATTAAACGATGCGCAACGTTCGGCTGTTACGCACATCAAGGGACCATTGATGGTCATAGCGGGAGCAGGTTCTGGAAAGACCCGGGTTCTTGCATATCGAATTGCACACCTGATTCAAAATGGAGTTGATCCATTTCAGATTTTATCATTGACCTTTACCAATAAGGCAGCGGCTGAAATGAAACACCGTATTGCATCGTTGGTAGGCGAATCTGACGCGCGTAATATTTGGATGGGAACTTTTCACTCCATTTTTGCACGTATTCTGCGGACCGAAGCTGAACGCATCAATTACTCCAGAAACTTCACCATTTATGATACCAATGACGCCAAGTCCTTGATCAAAGATGTGCTGAAGGAATTGGGTTTGGATGATAAAATTTATAAGCCAGGCAATGTGCTCAGTCGCATTTCATCTTGCAAAAACAATTTGATTGGACCAGAAGATTATCGCAATGACATTGATTTGATCAATGAAGATCAGATGAGTGGTAAAACCAAAATGGTAGATATCTATGAACGTTACAACCAAAAGTTATTCAACTCAAGTGCAATGGATTTTGATGATTTGTTGTTTAAAACAAACATCTTGTTCCGTGATAATCCGGATCTTTTATTGAAGTACCAACACAAGTTCCAATACATTTTGGTGGATGAGTACCAGGATACCAACTTTAGTCAATACTTGATTGTAAAGCAGTTGGGAAAAATGCATGAGAAC
>CANHIV010000126.1 GCA_947460525.1 Flavobacteriales bacterium | reverse complement strand
ATCACAAAATCAAACTTCTTTTTGTTGCCCAAAATTTGAATGCAACGCTTGATCTCATCGGTGATGTGCGGGATAATCTGCACGGTCTTGCCCAAGTATTCACCGCGACGCTCTTTTTCAATAACGCTTTGATAAATTCGACCAGTGGTCATGTTGTTGGCCTGCGAAGTAGGGACGTTCAAGAAACGCTCATAGTGACCCAAATCCAAATCGGTTTCTGCACCATCATCGGTCACAAAACACTCACCGTGCTCGTAAGGATTCAATGTCCCCGGATCGATATTGATATAAGGATCTAGTTTTTGAATGGTCACCTTAAAACCACGTGCCTGTAAGAGTTTAGCCAATGAAGCAGAGATGATTCCCTTGCCTAAAGAGGATGTAACACCGCCGGTTACAAAGATATATTTTGTGTTGTTGGACATGCCCGTAATAGAAATAGGATTACGGGGAACAAAGATAGGGTAGCGCGGGAGTATGAATGGAATAAATTACATGTTTTGGGTCAATTGTTTTACCCACTTAAATTCGATGAGCCATTCTCTGGCGGCTATGCGAAGGATGGTGTAGACGGGAAGTGCCACGGCCATGGCCGGTATTCCTCCTACTGTAGCTGCCGCCATTAATACAATAAACAACTCCAATGGATGCACGCGAATACTGCCACCAAGAATAAGCGGTTGAACCAAAAACGCGTCAATGCTCTGTGCAACAACGTAGACCAAGGTGATGCCCAAGACCAAACCACCCATGTCTTGTCCAGTTTCAGCAGATAGACTGGAGGATATGCCAATGAGCAACGCAAAACCAAAGGAAATCAAGGGCCCCATGTACGGGATGACATTCATCAAGCCGGAGAATATGGCGATTAACCAAGCGTTGGGCACATGTGCAACACTGAGTCCTATTCCAATCATGATGGTCATCAAGATGATTTGAATGATCAATCCACCAAAATATCTGGACAAAGCTTTTTTGGTATGAATGACAATGTTCTTCATTTTGTCAACGTGTTGGTCGGGTGTTACCGACAACAATATTTTATAGAACAACTCTTCATCCTTCAAAAAGAAAAAGGACATGAACAGTACTGAAATAAATCCACCCACCACAGCAAATATCCAGCTCAGGGCATCGGTAAAGTAGGCAGAAAAATAGGAAATACTCAATCGTTGCTGTGTTTCCTTGAGCAGCTGCAAATAGGCTTCTGTTTGAATGCCGCTATCGTTGAGCCATTGGATTTGTTGTGGAAAATGAACCGCCAGATTTTGCTCAATGTGCTCAATATCGATTTGCTGAATCATCGCAACCTCAGATTGAATCAAGGGATAAAACAAGGCGATGATTCCGGTAAGGAGACCAATCATAATGGCCAAAGTCAGGATAGCGCCTACCCACCGTGGCATTTGCCATTTGCGGTATTTGATTTTTTCGAATTGATCCACCAATGGATCACCTACGAATCCAACAACTGCGGCCAATACCATGTACAAAAGTATTTTTCTAAAAACGTATACCAGACCAACAACGGCCAACAAGATGACCAATATCCACCAATAGTTCTGCTCTTTTTTCATGATCAAATTTGGGAATGTAGAAGTTGAATGCAGTGGGCGGCGGATTCCAAATTTTCCACCAGGGTATTTTCTTTGAATTGAAGTTGCGCAACGCTGCACGTTTCAAAGGGTTCCCAGATCCCAGTGAGATGAAAGAACAATTGGGTAATGCCCGGGTTGTGCGCAACAATGACAACGGCTTCTTCGGTCCAAAGCTCTTCTATAACTTCGATGAGTTGGTTCAAATCTGCATTGTAAAGGTCTTTGCGTGAATGTAGCGTTAATTGGGCATTTCCTTTTGCAAAGTGCATTGCGGTTTCGGTAGTTCGCCGGGATGCGCTGTGATATACACCCGAGTATCCTTTGAAATCGATCAACTTGGCTTGTTCAATGGCGGACGCAATGCCACGCGTGGAGAGGGATCGGTCAAAGTCCTTTTGATGGGGCAATGGATCCAAGGCTTGGGCATGTCGGATGAGGATAAGATGCTTCATGATTATGCTCCCAGTCCAACATCCAACATCATCATCACCAAAAATCCGGCGATGAATCCTAGCGTTGCAATATCCGTGTATTTGTCTTGTTGGGTTTCGGGAATCACTTCTTCCACCACCACATAGATCATGGCACCTGCCGCAAAGGCCAGTGCATAGGGCAAGATGGGCAACATCTGCATCACGGCCATGGCGCCAATAACACCCGCGATGGGCTCAACAATGGCAGAAAGTTGTCCGTAGAAAAAACTCTTTTTTCTGGAGAGTCCCAATCTTCGCAATGGAAAGGAAACAGCAATTCCCTCGGGAAAGTTTTGTAGACCGATTCCCAATGCCAACGCGACAGCGCCGCCGATACTGGCTTCTGGAACGCCTGCTGCGGCACCACCAAACAGCACACCCACAGCCAATCCTTCAGGAATGTTGTGCAAAGTGATGGCCAACACCAACAACATGGTGCCTTGCAAATTGGTTTTTACACCTTCTTTTTTTTCTTCAGGAAAGTTCAAATGCAAGTGAGGCAGCCATTTGTCCAGAGAGAAAAGAAACAATGCGCCTGCGGCAAATCCCACTGCAGCGGGAATCGCTTTCACAAAACCTTCGCCAGGGCTCATCTCAATGGCAGGATTCAGCAAAGACCAAAAACTGGCCGCAATCATTACACCGCCCGTAAATCCCAACAAACCATCGAGCCATTTTCGGTGTAGGGTTTTAAAAAGAAAAACCAATGCCGCTCCAGCTGCCGTTACCAGCCAAGTGAAACACGTTGCATAAAATGCTGCCCATACCGGATCAATAGAACTCAAATAATCGACAACTGATTTCATATCTCAAAGTTAATCGTTATTGAATACGCTGAACATCTAATCTGATAAGCGCACCACGTTTTCCAAAGTGTATTTCCTTGAACTTTTCGAGATCCATCACATTTTTATCTTCGATTTTCTTTTTCATATTCTAATTTTATTTTTTGCCAATGCCAATATCACTGTAGTTCTTCATCAGCCCCAGCGGGGCGTTACAACATTAGCCGCAAGGTTATCGTTAATTTTCCGAGCCCCGTAGGGGCGATATATAGCCCAGTAATTTCAAACAAGCCCAGGAGATTTTACGGGTAGATTAATCAATCAGAAATGCGAAAATTGTTTTCTCCATCGCGTGCCATTGGGATCAATTTGATTCAGGTAATAGCGAAGTTTGGTGACGTTGTATTGTTTAACTTCTTGGACATCCAAGATGCGCAATAGCCCTTCCACCATGTCCTTTGGAGCCTCCAAAGTGAGGCAAGCGTCCAATATCATGAAGCGATAGACCCGCTTTTGAAAAGGATCCAATGTCGGGAATAGACTATTGATTTTATCCAAGAAATGGTCCCATGAAAATGTCGACCAATCTTGTTTTTTTTGTCTGTGGTGATGCAATTCTAAAATCCACAATCGGGTCAAGTTAAAAATGTGAACTTGGTTGTCAAGAGATGAGATGTGACGGTATTTTCTTCTGATTCTTTCAAAAAAGGAAACGGCCTTCACTTCTTTCTTTTTGAAATAATAGAGGCACTCCAACGTATCAATGTACAATGAATCGTTTTCAAACAATGGGGAGGTGTTGTCCAGAGATTTTCGGTAATACAGAAAGCTCAAATGGGAGTTCTGCAGTGAAAACTCAGGATCTGTAGCCAGTTCGAAGAATGAAGTTTTGATAAACGGGAAGTGCGCTGTTTTTTCGTAGAAAGACTTTTCCCATTGCGGATTTGTTTCCAAAATGTGGCGAAAGTGAAAGCCAATGTTGTCCAATAGCATCGTAGACGACATGGCATAATCATCAGAGGAAAGATCATCCAACCATTGGCACACGGGTTTCCAGGCATTGAATTCCAAACAACGTTGGATCAATGATGGAGAGTGAAGTTTATCAGAAGTAAAACCAATAAAATTCATCTTGGATTGTGCCACAAGGAATTCTTCAGAGAACAGGTTCCAAGATTTGTTGGGATGAACGAGGCTAACGAGTAAATCAAGGGTAGAGAGGTAGAAATGGTTTTGATTATCGGCAGAGAAGTAGAGTCGGTACAAAGTAGAAGGAGAGACCCTCACGTTTTGATTTTCTAGGATTCTTAGAGAAAGTCTTTTGCAATCTGAGAAATTCTGCACCACCACGCCCATGTCCGCTTGCAGCTTCATTTTCAATGAATGCATGAGGATGGGATCGATATGATGAAGCGGCTTGGGCATATAAGGAAAGTACAAATATGAGAAGTTATTTTTAAATGCAATGTAAGTTTTTTGGGTAAGGGGTTTGGGGTTAAGGGTGATGGGTTTTGAGTAATGTGTGAGCCGATTACCGATTACCCATAACCGACAACCGCTTACCCACAACCGATAACCCAATACCGTCAACCCCTAACCCCCCAACTGTCCTATCCTGAAATAGGTTGACAAAAAAAGTCAATCTATGGAGTTACACAAATTACATTCAGCCCCTCCGAAATTTTCTGAGGCTGTTAAATTCAAGGCGGTCAAAATGTACCTTTTGGAAGGTGTTCCAAAATCGAAGATTATCCGTTGGGCGGGGGTTACATTTGGCGGATTGGACAAATGGATCAACAAATTTGGTTCAGATGTCTTGGCTAAAAACTATCCTGCGGAGGTGGATTCGGTAGTATTTT
>CANHIV010000125.1 GCA_947460525.1 Flavobacteriales bacterium | reverse complement strand
TATTGTCCATTGTCTTTTCGAACAATAGATCCAATAGCCTATAAAAAGGCACTTTTGTTGTTTTATGAAAGAAACAACATCAGCGCGTTTAAGCGGATTTTCATCGATCAATACGTCTACGCCGTTGATTACTATTTCTAATAAAAAAGCCCTTGAATTTTCAAGGGCTTTTTTTTATCCCAAAAAGGGATATTGATAATCTTTTGGTGTGACAAACGTTTCCTTGATGGTTCGAGGACTGATCCATCGAATCAGGTTCAAATAGCTACCTGCTTTGTCGTTGGTTCCGCTTCCTCTGGCACCTCCAAAGGGCTGTTGACCAACAACAGCGCCTGTTGGCTTATCATTGATGTAGAAATTACCGGCAGCATTTTCAAGCGCTTGGCTTGCTTCATTGATGGCATAACGCTCACGCGCAAAAATGGCACCTGTTAATGCATACTCTCCAGTTTCATCCACCAACTTAAGTACAGCATGCCAGTCTTTGTCTTCATAAACGTAGATGGTAATTACTGGTCCAAAAATCTCTTCGCACATGGTGCGGAATTTTGGATTGGTAGTGACGATCACCGTGGGTTCAATAAAATATCCTTTAGCACCATCATAATTTCCTCCCGCAATAATTTCTGCGTCAGGCTGTGATTTTACGAAGTCAATGTAACCTGAAATTTTATCAAATGCGCGTTTATCAATTACGGCGTTGATGAAATTTGAAGTATCATCGGGACTGCCCATTTTAAAGCTCTTTACATCGGCAACAACTTTTTCTTTGACTGCAGGCCAAATAGAAGAGGGTACATATGCACGCGATGCTGCGCTGCATTTTTGTCCTTGAAATTCAAAAGCGCCACGAGAAATTCCAGTTGCTACTTCCAATGGGTTGGCTGACGAGTGGGCCACGATGAAATCTTTACCTCCTGTTTCTCCGACGATTCTTGGGTAACTTCTGTACATATCCAAGTTGCTTCCGATTTCTTTCCAAAGATGTTTGAAAACGGAAGTTGATCCAGTAAAGTGCAAACCTGAGAATTCTTTGTGCTTGAATACAATGTCACCAGCTGTAGGACCATCTACGCAAATCATGTTGATGACGCCATCGGGTAGACCTGCCTCATGGAACAATTCCATGATAATCTGGGCACTGTACATTTGACTTTCTGCAGGCTTCCATACCACAACGTTACCCATCATAGCAGGCGCAGCTGGTAAATTGGCTGCAATACTGGTGAAATTAAAAGGAGTCACAGCAAATACAAATCCTTCCAATGGGCGATACTCAAGTCGGTTCCACATTCCAGGAAGTGAGCCGGGTTGATCAGCATATATCTGCTGCATATACGCAACATTGAATCGGAAGAAGTCAATCAATTCACAAGCCGCATCAATTTCAGCTTGCATGACATTTTTGCTCTGTGCCAACATGGTAGCAGCATTCATGCGGTCTCTGAAAGGACCGGCAAGCAATTCAGCAGCTCTAAGAAATATAGCAGCGCGTTGTTCCCAAGGCAATTGCGCCCATTGTTTTTTTGCAGCCAAAGCAGTATCGATGGCTTGATGCACGTGCTGTGCCTCACCTACATATGCAACGCCTATTTCTTTGGCATGCTCGTGTGGTGGACGAAGCGATATTGTTTTATTGGTTTTGATTTTCTCACCACCAATGTACAATGGTACCTCAAGGTGAGCGTTGTACATTGTTTTGTAAGTATCTAGCAATCTGTTCGTGTCTGCGTGACCTGGGGCGTATGCTTTGACCGGCTCATTGATGGGAGCTGGGATACGATAAATTCCTTTAGGCATAATTTCTAATTTTTAGCAAAGTTAAGCGCAATTGCCTGCTTTGGAAGCTAGCTTGATCACTTTCCAATAGACATTTTTGTATATCGAATATTGGAGGGTATCGTTGTGCCAAAGCACACAATAAATACCTCCATGTTTTTTTACAATTTCCAAATATTGAGCAAATTGGTTAAGCACTTTTTCAGGGTCAGTAATATTCATGTACCTTGATGTAATCACGGTAACATCCATAGCGCACAATGGTATTTCTTTGATGCTTGTGGCTTTTTTATTCTTTACATCAAACAAATAATAGGGCAGTGAACATGAAGCTCTGAAGCCTGTTCTATCGGCCCAACCATAACTACTGTCCTCGTCAACTTGAGCCAAAGCCAATTGCTCTGGGAAATTCAGCGGGTCGAATTTCAAAAAGTGTTGCCTATTTTTTCTTGTCTCGTTAATAGGCAAAATATCTTGAAATGCTTCCCAGTTTTTTTGAATGCCATCTATGGAATTGCTGCTGTTGTAATTGGGATGACAGCCCAATTTTGCATTGGCATCTTTTAATTCTCGAAGTGCATTTTGAATTTTATCATCGGACAAATGGTACAAGGAGTCAAACTCGGCATGCTCTTGTATGGGAATCCAATAAAAAAGAGGTGTGCTATTAAAATTTTTGTTCTCTTTTATAATCCACTCAAAATGATTGTAGGGGTCTACCTTGTCCTTTAAAATTGGATACAAAACGACCCTCGCAATTTCAAGGACAATCCTTTTGATGGAATTCCCAAATCGATAACTTCCAAGGCCCCTTTTGAAATGCGTCCCAATTTTTTCATAGGCATATTTGAAAGGACGATCTACGTCGTGGGTGATTCTAAATGAAGCTTCGGGCATTTTCCAAACCAGTTCGGGAAACTGATGGGATAGCACATGTAAAAAACGTTCTGCACATTCGTTCACCACACAGCGGTTGTGCCAATTTTTCTCTATGACCAATGAGTGTAGTGCACTAACCCGATTGTGCACATCCTTTTCCGGTTGCATGCACTCAGCGTAATGAGAAAGCAAATAGAATATCGTCCCTAAATCATCTACGTTATCGGGCTGATTTGGATGAGCCAAACCGTTTCGAAGTGGAATGGGAGCAAACTTGTTACTCAACCAATGTTGATCCAAGTCGTGAATAAAAGATGCTGATAGGTCGAGTGCAATTCCTCGGTCTTCAGAATATTTGAATGTCCATCCTTCAACTTCTTCATCTTTGGTGATTTGAATGGGCATTGCCAAGTAATGTTCATTCAAAAAATGAATGACATATTCCTTTTGCGCCCATGCCTTGGATGAAGTGGAAACTGTTATCACCCTGCGAACTTAAGAAAAAAGTCCGTACACTCTTTGCGGGCTTTATGTTACCTTTGGCACTCATATTCTAGAAAAATGGCTTTAAATCTTATATTATTCGGTCCTCCAGGTGCGGGAAAGGGAACACAAAGTGAATATCTTACTCAGAAATACCAATTGGTGCATTTGAGCACTGGAGATATTTTTAGAGCAAATATCAAGGGCGAAACGGAGTTAGGTTTAAAAGCCAAAGCATTTATGGACAGAGGGGAGTTGGTGCCAGATTCGTTAACAATAGAAATGTTGGAATCTGTTGTCAATCAACATCCGGAGGCCAAAGGTTTTATTTTTGATGGATTTCCAAGAACCTCTGCTCAGGCCGTGGCTTTGGATGAATTTTTGTCATCTAAGAATACTTCTATTACTTGCCTTGTTGCCTTGGAAGTAGAGGAGAATGAATTGCGTGCAAGATTGCTGAAAAGAGGAGAAACTTCTGGTCGTCCTGATGACGTTAATCCTGAGATTATTCAAAACCGAATCAATGTATATCAGCGTGAGACAACGCCCGTGGCGGATCATTATCGCGGACAGGGTAAATACCACGGCGTAGATGGCATTGGTAGCATTGAAGAGATAGCAGAAAGACTTTGCTTTGCCATTGAAAATGCTAGAGAAAACGCATAAACATGGCATCAGAAAATTTTGTTGATTACGTAAAAATCTGTTGTCGCTCTGGAAAGGGAGGGGCAGGTTCTGCGCATTTTCGCAGAGAGAAGTTTGAACCACGCGGCGGACCCGATGGAGGAGATGGTGGACGCGGTGGTCACATTATCGTGAGAGGCAATGCCCAGCTATGGACATTGTTGCATTTGAAGTACAGAAAGCACGTTATCGCCGAGCCTGGTCAAGGTGGCATGGGTGCCTTGAAATCTGGAAAAGAAGGAGAAGATATCATTTTAGAAGTCCCATTGGGTACGATTGCCAAGGATGCTGAGACAGGTAATGTTGAATTTGAAATCACTGAAGATGGTCAAGAGTTCATTATCGTTCCTGGAGGCCGTGGTGGATTAGGAAATAATCATTTTAAATCCAGTACCAATCAAGCACCACATTACGCTCAGCCCGGCGAGCCAGGAAGAGACGAGTGGAAAATATTGGAATTGAAAGTATTGGCAGACGTCGGATTGGTTGGTTTCCCAAATGCCGGGAAGTCGACACTTCTTTCTGTTTTGTCTGCCGCAAAGCCTGAGATTGCCGATTATCCTTTTACTACTATTGTGCCTAATTTGGGTATGGTCAAGTACCGCGATTACAAGAGTTTTGTAATGGCAGATATCCCCGGAATTATCGAGGGTGCTGCTGAGGGCAAAGGCTTGGGTCATCGTTTCTTGCGCCATATTGAAAGGAATGCCTTGTTGTTGTTTATGATTCCATGCGATACCAAGGACATCATCGCCGAGTACAACATATTATTATCTGAGTTGGAAAAATTTAATCCAGAGCTCTTGGATAAGAGAAGGTTGTTGGCCATTACGAAAGCGGACATGTTGGATGAGCAAATGACTCAGGAAATGCGTGCACTCTTACCAAAGGATTTGAATACCATCTTTATCAGTGCGGTAAC
>CANHIV010000124.1 GCA_947460525.1 Flavobacteriales bacterium | reverse complement strand
TTGCCCACCGTCAATTGTAAATCCGATTCTTTGCGTATTCGCATCGAACGAAATTTGTACATGTTAAATAACTTACCCGCTCTGCCGATGCGCTCCTGAACATAGAACGGCGAATGGAAATCTTCTTTCCAAATTAGAAACGCAATTGCACCGCCAAAGGGCAGCAACAATAAGATACCTATCGCGGAACAAAGAATATCAAAAACTCGCTTCATCATGGATGTGCATTGACATAATCCACAATTTCTTGAATGATCCAAGCTACTTGAGCCTCTTCTAAATCGAAATATACAGGAAGAGAAATTTCATTTTCAAACTGAGCAAAGGCCTGTGGATAATCTTCCTCTCTAAAACCAATGCTTTTGTAATAACTCAAACGGGGCAAAGGCTGAAAATGCACGTTAGTAGAAATCCCTTTTTCTGCTAAAAAAGTGATGAGGTCGTTTCGCTTGTTCTCGTCATAACCTTTTATTCGCAGGGGAAACAGATGGTAACTACTTTCTCTATTCCCCACTTGAAATTGCGAAACAATTGCCCAGTTAAATGAAGCAAATCCTTTTGCGTATTGTTCAACTATGGCTTTTCTTCTTGGCAAGTGGTCCACTTCATATCTATCCATTTCTACCCAACCAATGGCGGCCTGCAAATCCGTCATGTTGCATTTAAAACCCGGCTCCACGATATCATACTGCCACTGTCCAGCCTGAGTTTTTGACAGTGCATCTTTGGTTTGCCCATGCAATGCTTTGATGTTGATTTGTTTCCAAATGGCTGAATTATCAAATGGCGCTGGAAGATTAAATACCAATGCCCCACCCTCTGCTGTTGTAAAATTCTTTACAGCATGAAAACTAAATGCTGCCACATCCACCTCTGCACCTACTGGTTGCCCATTGTATTTTGCGCCAAAAGAATGTGCGGCATCTGAAATGATCAATATTCGATTCAACAATTTCTGATTGTCATTTTTGGGTTCGAAAAGATTGGACTTCTCTTTCACACAATTCATTACAAAATCATAATCAACAGGCATTCCCGAAAAATCAACGGGCATAATCACTTTGGTTTTGCCATTGATTGCATTGGCCATTTTTTCCAAGTCAATCAAAAAACTATCGGGTGCACAATCAATCATTACAGGAATTGCTCCGACATGCATAACAATATTGGCGGTTGCCGCGTAGGTATACGCAGGAATGATTACTTCATCTCCAGGACCAACTCCCCACCATCGCAAAACCAATTCAACAGCATTGGTCCACGCATTTAAACAAAGTACGGGACCTCCACCAATGTATTGCTGAATCTTCTTTTCTAAATCACGGGTTTTGGGCCCGGTGGTGATCCAACCTGAGCGCAAAACTTCAGTAACAGCAGCAATTGTCTTTTCGTCGATTCTTGGCGGGGAAAAAGGTATCGGTTTCATTGTTCCAAAAGTAACATTGTTCAACCTACACGGCGTATCTTTGTAATATGATCTTTTTACAACGAAATGTTGAAGGCTTTGCCTTCAGAGTTACCTTAATTATTGCCATTTTCATTTCATCATTCTCTGCTTCTGCTCAAAGAGATGGAGGACCAAAAAGACAGGGTGGCGCTTTTCCCGAAATTACGGGAAGAGTTTATGGGAAAATTTTAGATACTTTAAGTTCGATTCCTTTGGAATATGCCGTCGTTCGCGTTGTTGATGAGAACAACAAACTGATTAATGGTGCTTTGGCAGAGAGAAACGGTGATTTTAGCATTGACAAAGTTCCCGTAGGAAAAACGGTTTACTTGGAAGTGGCCATGATAGGTTATGTGAAAAAGAAAAGCGCCATTCAATTGACGCCAGGTCAACCTCCTATTGAAAAAGACCTAGGCAATATCAAATTGCGACCTGTAGTTGAGGATGCCTTGATCATCAAAGACGAAAATGGATTCAGAAAAGAATTTGATAAAAGCATTTATGAAGTTGACAAGAATGCCATTAACGCAGGAGGTACCGCCGAAGACGTTTTGAGAAATATCCCCATTGTACAAGTGGATCAGGATGGAAATGTAAGTGTTCGAAATACCGCCCCTCAGATTTTTGTTGATGGCAGACCAACTACTTTGTCCATTGATCAAATTCCAGCTGATGCGATTCAACGCGTTGAGATAATCACCAATCCGTCAGCAAAATATGATGCTTCGGGCGGTGGCGGAGGAATTTTGAATATCGTCATGAAACAAAATAGAGGTCGCGGATACAATGGTAGCGTTCGCAGCGGAATAAATACTGTCCCTCCAAAAAGCGGATTTGCTTTCAATGACAAATACCGATACAATGGCGGTATCGACTTCAATATAAGACAAGGAAAGGTGAACTTTTTTGTCAACGCCAACTTGAACCAGCGTCGAAGTTTATCCTACGCCAACACCATGCGAGAGGATTTGGGTAAATTGCCTTTGATCTCTGAACAGTACCAAACCTCCATCAACAACGGCTATTTCACTAGAGCAAGCGCCGGTATGGACTGGTTCATTGATAATCGAAATACGGTTACCTTTTCACAGAGCATCAACAAAGGAGCTTTCCGTCCTGACGATAGTCTTCATGTAGATGTAGATACACTTGCTGCCGGCTCCATTGTAAACGGCGAGTATTATCGCCGTTCGAAGACTAACCGCGAATTTAAAAATTTAGGATCCAGTGTTTTGTACAAACATATTTTCACAAAAGAAGGAACGGAATTAACCGCTGATTTTAATTACAACAGAATTTCTTCCAATTTTGATGGGGATTATAGAAACATATACTCCAATGCTGCTCCCTCTATTTGGACGCAGTATGGCGGCGTTGCCCAACAATTGTACACCTTCCAAATGGATTTTGTATCCAAACTGAATGAAAAATACAAATTAGAGATGGGTAGACGTTTTTCATTGCGTGAATACACATCTACCTATGACAATGAACGATTCGATAATCTGTCCCAAATATATGTGCCAGATCCCTCGCTTAAAGTAGACTATTCATTCTGGGAACAAATCGAAGCTTTGTACTCCACACTATCCATCAATGGCACCAAATGGAAATACCAAGTAGGATTAAGAGCTGAAAGCAGCTACTACAAAGGGAAATTGAATAATACAGGACAATCCTTTAGAATTGAATATCCAATAAGTTTATTCCCCTCTGTATATGTAACAAGAATGATAGATGAAACCCAAGATTTCCAACTTGCATTAAATAGAAGAGTAAACCGTCCCAGCTTCATGCAATTATCGCCATTCACTGACTACAGTGATTCTTTGAATGTATCCAGAGGAAACCCCAATTTGCGCCCAGAGTTCACTCAAAGTGCTGAGTTTTCCTATATGAAAAATTTTAAGAAGGGACATTCATTTATTGCCAGCCTTTACTCGCGATACACATCCAATGTAACCATCAAACAGCAATTAACCGAATTCAGTCCTGTACTAAATGATACCATCATCGTAACAACATCGATGAATGCATTGTATGGATGGGCTTCTGGACTAGAGATGGTTTCAAGAAATGCTTTTACCAACTGGCTAGATTTAACTACAACGGTCAACATTTATAATTCGACCATAGACGGAACCAATATTGCTCCTGACCTCACCAACTCCATCAATAGTTATTGGGTAAAAATGCAAGCTTCCATTAAACTACCCAAAAGTACCGTCTTCCAAATCAATGGTGACTATGCCAGCAAAAAGTCTTTGGAAGTTGGAAGCAGCGAACGCGGAGGTGGTGGCGGAGGCTTTGGAGGTGGTGGAATGGGAGGCATGCATGGTGGGCCTGTGAATACTGTTCAAGGATACATTCGTCCCAATTATGGTGTTGATTTAAGTTTGAGAAAATCTTTCTCGATTGGAAAAAACACGAGCAAGCCAACAGGAAATCCCGACTTGGATAAAATGATGGCGCAAAAAGGAAGGGGCAATGAAAACCTAACATTGAGTATCTCATACAATGATATCTTCCATACAAGGGTTACCAGTATGTACAGCACTTCCCCATACTTCCTTCAAGATTCAGATCGTTACCGCGACTGGCAGACTTGGAGAATAAATTTATCTTATAAATTCGGCAAAATGGACGCCTCTTTGTTCAAACGAAAGAACAACAAAGTGAATGCAGAGGGAATGGAGGGCTAACAATAAAAGGTCAATTCACATAGTAATTTGAATTGACTTTTAATTTTCCTTTCTTAATCTTTCCTGGAAGTGCTTCCCAACGAGATGTTACTGTCATGCGGTAACACTTGCCATTGATTTCGACGTCCAAGGGCATTTCAAAACCATCAATACAATTCTGCCAACGCAAGAAGTGCATGCCCTTTTCTGTCCTTACTTCTAATTTTGGAATTGCCTTTGTGCGCAAATATTGATCAAAAACAGGTTGTAAGTTCAACTTTAAATAAGATGACATAAATGTTTCAATATCATAACTGGTTACAGTTTGATGATAAAACCTTTTATTCATTTCCCTCAACATGGCATTCCATTCTTGATCGTCTTGATTAATTTGACGAATCATATTTAATATGTTCGCTCCTTTGTAATACATATCTCCGCTACCCTCACTATTGACATCATAATCACCAATGATGGGGGCATCATTACCAATGTTTCTTCTTTGCCCAATCACATATTCCTGGCCAGCTTTTTTTCCATAATAATATTCAGTAAAAAGAGACTCCGAGTAAGTAGTGAATCCTTCATGAATCCACATGTCTGCTATATCTCTGTACGTAATGTTATTGGCAAACCACTCATGCCCGCTTTCATGGATAATTATATAATCCC
>CANHIV010000123.1 GCA_947460525.1 Flavobacteriales bacterium | reverse complement strand
TTTGCTCACAACCCCAAGTCATTATGCTTATTTTAAAATAGCAGAAGGGTGTGATCGTCCATGCTCATTTTGCGCCATTCCTTTGATGAGAGGCAAGCACACCTCAACGCCAATGGAAGACTTGGTAAAACAAGCCAAAGGCCTCGCAAAGAATGGAGTCAAAGAATTGATTTTGATCGCGCAGGATTTGACCTTTTATGGTTTGGACTTGTACAAGGACCGCAAATTGTCTGATTTGTTAAAACATTTGTCGGATGTTGAAGGCATTGATTGGATTCGCTTACAATATGCTTATCCCAGTGGATTCCCATTGGATGTGTTGGATGTGATGAATGAGCGTGACAATATCTGTAAATATTTGGACATGCCGTTGCAACATGGCACAACCAAAATGTTGCAGGCCATGCGCAGAGGAATTACCCGCGAAAAAACGGACGATTTAATCGCCACCATTCGCGATAGAGTCAACAACATTGCGTTGCGCACCACTTTGATCACCGGTTTCCCTGGCGAAACAGAAGATGATTTTCAAGAGATGATGGATTGGGTGCAAAAGACCGAGTTTGATCGTTTGGGGGTATTCACATATTCGCACGAGGAGAATACCCATGCTTTTTCATTGAAAGATGATGTGCCTGCACGCGTGAAGAAAAAGCGAGCCAATGCGATTATGGAAATTCAATCAGAGATTTCATTAAAGAAAAATCAATCCAAAGTTGGACAAGAATTGAAGGTTTTGATTGATCGCGCAGAAGGTGAATATTTCATTGGAAGAACGGAATTTGATTCTCCTGAGGTAGACAACGAGGTCATCATTCATTCTCCAGACAACTATTTGCGTATAGGTGATTTTGTTCATGCTGTTGTTACGGATGCTGAGCAATATGATTTGTTTGCGGAATTGAAAGCTTAGGCCATGGAAAAACTGCCGGTCATGGAACAATTTTACACGCTCCAAGGAGAGGGCGTGTATACCGGCTGTCCTGCATATTTTATCCGTTTGGCGGGTTGCGACGTGGGTTGTGTTTGGTGCGATGTAAAAGAGTCTTGGAATGCATCGGATCACCCGAAGAAGCTGGTCAGTGAATTGGTGAGTGAGGTGGTTGAAAGTGGCGCCAATCGAGTGATCATTACCGGAGGTGAACCTTTGATGCACAATTTGGATGTACTGACAAGGCAACTTCGTGATAAGGGAATTAAAACACATTTGGAAACCAGTGGAACGCATCCTTTAACCGGAGAATGGGATTGGATTACGTTTTCTCCCAAAAAATTCAAGAAACCCACGGACGAAATTTTCCAAAAGGCCAATGAGTTAAAGGTAATTGTTTTTCATCCTTCGGATATTCATTGGGCGATGGATCTCTCTCAACAGGTTTCATCTCATTGTCAAAATCTTCTTCAGCCAGAATGGGAAAGGCAAGACGATGTTTTGCCAATTATTATGGCGCATTTAACGCAAAATCCCACTTGGCGATTGAGTCTTCAAACGCACAAGTTTATTGGCGTTCGATGAGTTTTTAAGATTTAGCCAACTTTACTTTTCTTTTGGGATTGATCTTGAAACTGTAGTCCAAGTTGGCCACCCAATGGTCTGTTTTTTGATTTTGAAAATTGCGATAAGAGGCGCTAAGCTGCAATTTGTTTCGTTCGTTGATTTTGTATGAAATTCCTCCCGACCATCTCCATTCTCTTGCGGCTCCTTGGACCATGAGTTGGTCATCTATCCAGTATTGATTGGCATTGAATCGATAGAAAAACTCAGCAGCAACAAATGGGTTCCATTTCTCACTGCGAATGTTAGGCTTCAAAATCAATCGTTGTCTTAAAATATTTTTGTCGCGTTTGAACAATGCAGATTCTGATTGCAGGAGTATTCTATAATTCAATTGATCAGCACTGTTCTTGATCAAGGTTTTAAATATTTTCCATTCAGCACCAAGTCCAAATCGATGGGCTTGGGCCCATTTCTCTTGGTTGATTTCACTGTGGTCATTCGGAAATCGCGACCAACGGTAGTTGGCCAATAAATCAATTTTTTTGATCCCTGAAAATTCCAAATCGCCAGAAAAGCTTTGTTGTGAAACAACTTGGTTGGCCATGTCCCATCTGTTCTGGCCACTGCATTCTACACTCCAATTTTTTCTAATTTGGTATTGCAAGCTTGCTGAAGTCCACTGAACAACGCGCTGTTGCCCCCAAAGATTCGCGAAGCAAAAAACAAACACCCCTATACTACATGCAATGCGCATCAATAAGTTATACTAAAAGTGGATGTTTCGTTGATGCTTTCTTCAGCCGCAATGTTGATTTTTTGCAGTACTTGTTTTGTCATTTCGCCGGTAGTAGGGTCTTTTGACATGACATAAACTTGGTAATCGCCAACTTGTAAATTGTCAAATTGAAAATCGCCAAATGCTCCTGTTCTTGTCGACTCATTAAAGAATTGACCATCGCCGTAAATCAAATAAACGCGTTCGTTGGCAATGGGCAAAACCTCACCAGCAATGTCGGACTCTCCTTGCTGGGCAATATCAATAATGAAGGATGTGGTCACATCATCGGGGTCAGGTATTTCAACATTAGAAACAGCACTCAATTGAATCATGTCGCCATTGCGTTGGGATACGTATACCAAGCCAAGCACGGAATCAATGGCTTCTTCCACTTTGCGAGCGATGGTGGTATCCGCATCGTTGTAGGTGTAGGAAATGGCTACGCCGGTTCTTCCCGTTAAAGAAGGATCGCCATTGCTTACCCAAGCCTCATTGTCAAACCAGAAATAAAAATTTTGACCACTGGGTTGATTCAATACAAAGTAATCACCGTGCTCCAATTCGATGCCACGGGTAACCGTGATTTCAATTTTTTCATTTTTCCCTGTCGATGTGTTGGACCCTTCAACAAATCCTCTGATCATGGATGACCCGCCAGGGCCTGCCATTTTCTCACATGATGCAAACAATAGGGTAGCCGCTACGAAGCAAATTTGAATTTTCTTTTTCATCGTTCGATGATTATTGGGGTTTGATAAGTTTTATGTTGTTGATCTTCGATGCAAATGACATATACGCCAGATTGCAAATGAGAAACATTGATTTGCGCATTTTCATTTTGCTGAATGAAAGGTACTTCTATTTTTTGGCCCAAGTTATTGATGATCCATATGGAACCCATTGGGCTATGATGAGACATTTTTACATTGACTATGTTATGTGAAGGATTGGGGTATACCGAAATATTCTCTGTTTGATGTGGCACTTGAACGTTTAGATCAACTTGGCAACTATCGGCCCACATGTGGTCGTCCATCCATGTAACGCGATCAATCAGCCAAGTTTTCAAGAAATCGACTTCTTCCAAATAGGTATCGCCAATAAAGAAATTGGGCCAAACATACGTGCTCAATATCGGCCAACGCGTGAAATGTCTCTCAGCCGGCACAGTCAGCTCGTTGTACAAAGTGTCAATTTTTGAGATCAGGGATTCATTGCTGAATTCGTTGCTTCGCAGGTATTCCCAGCGGCATCGAACTTTTTGTTGGTAATTGGGATCTTCCAAAAGACGATTCCACCAAAAGGGAACATCTAGTCCTCCCGCGCAATACTCATTGAAGTTGCTCGCCCAACCATCGGTGTATTGACCGTAGCAATAGTTGGCATTGCCCAGGGCAATATTAAAATCCCACAGCGGCCCGGCCACAATCTTTCCTCCCTCACTGAATCGCTCTTTGTACAGAAAGGAAGAGATTCGGTAACCGTCTACATTCTTGGTGATTTCATTCATCAAGTAAAAATCGATGAAGGACTGTACATCAATGTAAGCCGCATAGCCGGTATCAGGATCGCTGAAATTGGGACCTGCCAAATTGGTTTCCCATTGCGTAATGTGTTGTTGGATGTAATTGAGTTGGGAGGGGTGCAGTTCTGTGAATTCTGGATCGTGCAACTGAAAAGGGATGGCTGCGGTGCTGGGCGCATCACCAAGAAATGGGGAGTTCCAAGCGACGATGCCATTGGCGGTGGTTTTGTCCACTTTTAAAATGTAACCTCCTGTCAACTCATTGTCCAACGTATCGGAGGGAAGCAAGGGGTCAATGTTTACACGACCTGGGTTCGTTTTGATTCTCTCCATAAAAACATAGACGCCGACATAATCGCCGTTCAATACCAATTCACACAATTGTGTTCGAGGCGCCCAACGCCCCATGTCATTCCCCAATTGGTAGGTGAGTACATTTCGAATTAAGCTCTTGTCTGTATATGGAGCATACAAAATCCAGTCGTTATCAATGGGCCAATTGAAAACGGAAACATTGTAATTCACACTATCGGGGCCGCGTGTCTCTAATCCATACGATTTGGCAGGAAAGCCATCTGATGAGGATCCTCGGCGCTCTATGGATATCAGTCCGTCAAATTCGTCAAAAGGATCATTGATGCTATTCATGCTTCCATCATCGTGATGAATGATGCCCATATAGCCATCAATTTTGGGTTCATCAGGAATGGTCACGCCGTAGGTGTTGATCACCACGATGGGCAAATTGGATTCGTAAAATTCGAAGGGCGGAGTAAACCAAGTTGGTATCGGTGAATAGATGGAATCCGGTTGATTCAGGCCTGCGAGAAGGAAATGTCGCGCTGTTAAGTCGCTGGATGCAGAACTAACGTTGTGGGTTTGAATGCACAAGATATTTTCGCCGCTTACCAATAGGGATTGAACGGTATTGTAAGGAACAACAAAAGTTTCTGGCGCTAGGCCTTGGTAGAGCAATGCTTCATGCTGTGCTTCTGCAAAATCATTGTACTG
>CANHIV010000122.1 GCA_947460525.1 Flavobacteriales bacterium | reverse complement strand
GATAATCTGTTCCTTTGATATGAACGTGATGATTCAAAATTGGAACATGGTCTTCCGGAATACAGATTTCATTATCACCAAGTATGATTTTTTCAATGGGAATGACACAATCAAAGCAATGGGGTAGTGAAGCACCCGTCATGATTTCGATGCATTCACCTGCGGTTAAATGCTCAGGATTATCGCCCGCCCCAATAAAGCCCTGTATTTTAAAGGAACGTTTTCCATTGAGCCAATCGTTGTAACGGAAGGCAAAACCATCCATCATTACTCTATTAAATGGAGGGAAATCATGATCCGCAACAATGTCCTCCGCAAGAATTCGGGTCATTGAATTTTGCCAATAAACCTTTTCTATTCGCTGAGGAATAGAAATGTTATCCAACAAATTGATGGCTTCATTAACATTCATATCAACCTCCTATTTGCGCCATACTGGGCATTTGATTTCCGTTTTCTTTTTCAGCTTCAAATCCATTGATGGCCTTTTTCCACAAAAATTGCTGAATTTCATGATGCAAATCTTGCATGGTATTTCCAGCGCGAAGTCTGTCTAGCAATGGATACGATTCTTGGCTGTACAAACAATGATACAAATGTCCATTGGGTGTTAATCTTAATCGATTGCATGTCCCACAAAAGGTTCTCGAAAATGCAGCTATGAAACCAATGCGTCCACCATTCTTTAACTTGTAGTATTCCGTTGTATCTCCAGAAGACATGGAAACATGTTGCGCTGAAGGGAAATGGGATTGAATCAAAGATTGTATTTTTCGCCAATTCCAATTCCAATCGGGTGCAACTCCTTGTCCGTTAAAAGGCATTTCTTCAATAAAGCACCATTCCCAATTTTTTTCATCAGCCATTTGCATCATTTCTAAGACTTCACTTTCCGATGTGTCTCTCAGTAATACTGTATTGATTCGAAATGAAATTTGATTTTCATGCAATGCGTTGATGGAACTCCAAACATCATGGAACAGATTTCTTCTTGTAATTTGATGGAACCTATCAGGGTTTAATGTATCCAAGGAAACATTGACTTTTGATATGCCCCATTTTTTAAGATTGGAAATTTTATTGCGCAATAACGTCCCATTGGTAGTAATGGCAATATTGGAGAAACCAGTATCCAATGCGTGTTGTGCAATTTTTATAAAATCAGGACGAACAAAAGGTTCGCCTCCTGTGAAACGAATTTTATTGATTCCCCACTCCTGAAAAGCTTTGAAGATGGATGCAAACTCATCGGGTTGAATCCAGTTTTTCTTGGAAATCCATTTCAACCCCTCTTCAGGCATGCAATAGTTGCAACGCAAATTGCATTGGTCGACTATTGCAATCCGAGCATAGGTAAATGCTCTTCCATGTTGGTCAATTAGCTTCATTCAGGACGGACAAAAGTAGCCCCTGAATCTGAACTTTGATGCTCACAGGGATAATCCTTCTCTACACTGATTTGCGTGTTGCCCAAAGTCCATTTGATTTTTTCAGCAGAGGTATCCAGCCATTCAAGAATCAAAAGTTTTGGAAGTTGAATGTTAACTTGCTGTGCATCGAAAAAAGCCAATGCCTTTTCAGAATCATTTAGGGATACCTCACAAATCCAACTTTCTTTCAATCCCAAATCCAATTGAATGACAACTGCATTGCCAATGATCAGTTGGTGGGCGTCTGCTGGTGAGATTCGAATTCGAATAAAATTCTCGGATAACCGAATTTTCATTTTTTCAAACCGATTTCTGTCAACCTTTGGTCCAAATACTCACCTGCTGAAATGGGTTCCCATTTTGGGTCTTCACCATTTTCAATACACTCAGGAAGGCAATCCAATCTCATTTCACTTCTGGGGTGCAAAAAGAAGGGAATGGAGTAGCGAGGTGTTCCCCATTTCTCTCTAGGAGGATTGATGACCCTATGGGTTGTTGATTTTAATTTTCCATTGGTAAGACGCTGCAGCATGTCTCCAACATTGACAACAATATGATTGGGCAGGGCTGTTACATCCACCCATTCATTCTGCTTATTTAATACTTGTAGCCCTTCTGCAGAAGCACCTATCAGCAAGGTGATCAAGTTAATGTCTTCATGTTGACCCGCGCGAACAGCACTTTTGGGTTCTGCAGTGATGGGAGGATAATGTATGGGGCGCAAAATGCTGTTGCCATGATGGATTTTATCGTCGAAATAATTTTCATCAAGATTTAAATACAAGGCGATGGCTTGGAGCATAAATCTTCCGGTGCTTTCCAAGTCCTTGTAGGCTTTTATTCCAACAGCATTGAATTCAGGCAATTCGTCTACCCAAACATTCTCAGGGTATTCAGATTTTATTGGATCCTCACCTGTAACCATTTGTCCAAAATGCCAAAATTCTTTTAAGTCACCCGCATTGGAATCCTTGGCATGTTCCTTTCCAAATGATGTATAACCACGTTGCCCGGCTAGTCCCGGAATCTCATATTGCAATTTGGTGGACAAAGGCAAATCAAAAAACGATTGAACCTGTTTATACAATTGATTAGTTGTGGGTTCATCAATCAAATGATTTTTTACAGCTACGAAGCCAATATGCTCATAGGCCTGGCCCAGTGACTGAACAAAAGCAGCTTTTTGTTGATCATTACCTTTGATAAAGTCATCCAAGTCAACACTTGGTATTCCCATTTCGTGCAAATCCATCATTGAATATTTTACACAATGATAAATACTACTTCAAAGAAATGGAATTTGAAAAACTGAAGTTTTGCAGATTAAAAAGTTAACATTGCTATGACAATACGATACCAACGGGGCAGTGATCGCTTCCCAAAATATCATTATCAATGAAGGCATCCTTGATGAGTGGAACGAAAGATTTACTGACCAAGAAGTAATCAATTCTCCAACCTACATTCTTTGCTCTTGAATTAAATCGAGCACTCCACCATGAATATTTTACTGTTTCGGGATAGAAATGACGAAACGTATCAACAAATCCCGCTTGGAATAAATTTTCTAATCCGTTGATTTCTCTTTGGGTAAAGCCCGCACTCTTGTTGTAATTGCTTTTGGGATTCGCCAAATCCATGGCGGTATGGGCTACATTTAAATCTCCGCAGAATACAACGGGTTTCTTTTCTTCTAATTTTTTCAAGAAGACCAACAAATCGGCATCCCATTTTTCACGATAATCCAATCGTGCCAATTCAGAACCACTATTGGGCACATAGCAGTTGACCAAAATAAATTTGTCAAATTCTGCGATGATGGATCTTCCCTCTTGATCATGTTCGTCATTTCCCAAACCGTAAGTGACATTCAATGGCTTCTCTTTGGTAAGGATAGCTGTACCACTATATCCAGGACGAACAGCCGATGAGGTATAAATAAAATACTCATCAAAAGATTGAAGTGCTTCTTCTGTTTGCTGATCGTTGGCTTTGGTCTCTTGAAGACAAAGGATATCAGGATTCATCAAACGAACATCATCGATAAATGTCTTTTTGGTGATGGCGCGAACACCATTTACATTGAAGGAAATCAATTTCATTGGGCAAAGATAATTTCATTGAAAAAGTTAATCATAGGTTAAGAGCCGTAATTTTTTAGAAAGAATTGAACATCTTTGCAGCCATGCAAAATCAAATCTGCTCACAAAGATGTTGGAAATCCTTGATCGGGATTTTCTTTCTGTTTTTGTCATTGGGCGGATTTGCAATTGAATTGCAGGATCAACACCATCATTATTCCTACTCTGTTGAAGACATCGATGAGATAGAAGAGGAGGAATCCAATGAAGAATATTGGAAATGGAACCTAGGGCATTTTGCTTTGGGTAGTCAGTTTCTAGACGTTCATCTTTCAAATTCAATTTTTAACGGCGCAATTTCCAGATTTATAAGTGACGGTTCACAGTATAGATCAGGAAAAGATCGTTGTATTCTTTTTCATCAATTAAAATGGGATAGTGCGGTGTAGTCTTTTGGATTACATCAGTTTAACTATTTTATTTTAATTATTATGGAAAAAAATAATTCCTTGAATTGGATTCAAGGATTCAAAAAGAACTTTATTCACGACGCAACATCTGGTTTTATGGTAGCCCTGTTGGCCCTTCCATTAAGCTTGGGTATTGCTTCTGCAAGTGACTTTCCCAATCCAATGTTTGGCGTACTTACGGCAATCATTGGCGGAATGATCATTGCGCCTATCATGGGCGCAGAATTAACCATTAAAGGACCTGCTGCAGGTTTGATTGTCATCGTGGCAAGTGCTGTTGCCGCATTTGGTGGCGGTGAAATGGGGTGGCAAATGACATTGGGCGCGATAGTCGTTGCCGGCTTGGTTCAAATCCTATTTGGGTGGTTCAAATTGGGTAAACTAAGTGACTTGTTTCCAATCACCGCAGTGCATGGCATGTTGGCAGCCATTGGAATCATTATCATGTCCAAACAGCTTCACATCGCAATGGGAGTGAATCCATTGAATGAAGAAGGCAAACCCTTGGTAGAACCTTTAGAATTGATTGCAGCCATTCCGCACACCATTTCTCAAATGATGACAAGTACAATTCTACAAAGTGCACTATTGGTGGGACTTATCTCTTTGGTGATTGTATTTGTTTGGCCAATGATCAAACATCCATTATTGAAGAAGATTCCCATGCCACTGGTTGTATTGGTAGTATCCATCCCATTGGGAATGTTTTTGGGTTTGACACAAGAAAACAAGCAATTGGTGAAAGTGGGAAGTTTCTTTTCAACTTTAGGTATTCACGTGAGTTGGGTTGGATTAAAGCAAATGGGCACTTTTCTTCAGTACGTTGCGTTGTT
>CANHIV010000121.1 GCA_947460525.1 Flavobacteriales bacterium | reverse complement strand
GTGATGGGATTGTTGGCGCTGAACCCCGAGCTCCATGCGTTGTTGGTGTAGGGGGGCGGCGATGGAGGGGTGGGAGCGGGGTTGTTTTGATCGGCCCCGTCCAATGGTGTGCAGAAATTATATACCAATTGGTCGCCATCTAGATCTATGGCTTGCGCTGAATAAAAGAAAGGTGCATTCAAGCACAAAGAAGTTGGCGGTAACGATACAAAGCTGGGACTGTTGTTCTGAACTGCAACAAGATTGGTTCCGGGAACTTGCGTGGTTAGCGTCATTCCTGCTAAATTGTTCTGGCTTTGCACCAAGTTGTCGATACTGGTATTTCTGCAGCAGCGCTGATAAGTCAAGGTGTAACCCTGGGCATTAAATGGCAGCGCTACTGTTTGTTCATATAGGGCTTTTTCTACACAAACATTGGGCGGAACGGTAAAGCAAGGGTTGGCCAAGTCAGAGGATAATTCTTCCACATCTGAGGAGATGAGGTCAATCGCTAGCTCAATGTACAAAGTGCCGTTGGGATTAAAAACACCAATGGAAACAGTAGGGTCAAAGTCAGTTCCATTCACATTGGTAGGGCCACAATCGCGATAGACAAACAATCTAACATTGTACAAATTGTTGCCTAGGTAGGTGTATGTCAAATCACCACCATAAATATGCGTAGCCTGAGATTGATACGCGAGAAAAAGGAAAAACAAAACCGTAAAGGTTTTGACTACCTTCAGACCTTTGGTGATATGTGATTTTTTTTCAAGCAAACGCGTGAGCTACAATGACTTTAGACACAAATATCTACCAAATTGTTGCACGCGCTTCAGTATAAATACTAGTTTTCCCACATTGAGCACGGAATAAATATCTTTGGAACGGAATGAACAAATTATCACATATTGATGAGAATGGCTCTGCCACGATGGTAGATGTATCGAACAAGGCCATTTCACTTAGAGTAGCCCGCGCTGAAGCTTTGGTAGAGTTTCCCATCGCGGTTTTTGAGTTGTTACAATCGTCAAATTTTGGAACTGCCAAGGGTGCAGTAATAGAAGTGGCCAAAGTTGCCGGCATTCAAGCGGCCAAGAAATGTTCCGATTGGATTCCCATGTGCCATCCATTGATGATTTCCAAGATTCAAGTAGATATTGATATTCAAAGCAATCCAATACGAATTGTTACCGAAGTCAAATGCGAAGGCAAGACTGGGGTGGAGATGGAAGCGCTGACCGCCGCATCTGCCGCTGCTTTGACGGTGTATGACATGTGCAAGGCGTTGTCGCATGAGATCAAGATTCAACAGATCATCTTGTTGTCCAAGTCAGGGGGTAAATCAGATTTTGATGTCCATGCTCAGCGATAGTCCTTTGACAAAATACCAGACTTCTTTCGGGATTTATGGGACCACCTGTGAGGAAGTGAAACATTGGGTGACGTATTTTCAAGAATGCGCTTCGATTCCCACTGCATACTTGGATGCAGCGCACAAGGAGTCTGAAGTTTTTTCTTCACTCACCAAGTCTTCGGGGATGTTTCAATTGCAAGTGCCGGGAGAAGGAATTTCGCCCTGGACTTTTCATTGGGTAAATGGCAATCATTTTCCGGCTCAAAGGCAAATTGTGGTGCACAATGCGCATAAATTGGAATCATTGGCCAAGAGGAAAGAGCAACTAACAGATGTTGCCCTGGTCATCGCTGAAGATGGTATTCCCGAACATTTGGAAGAATGGGGCGTTGTTGGAACGCATACAGTTTGCCTGCATCCCAATGATAAAGCAGGAATTGCTGCTTGGATTGGTCAAGTAACAGCGCCTCCGCCATTGGCTGCGTTGATTTTAACAGGGGGCAAAAGTGAACGCATGGGCACCGATAAAGCCCTGATCCAATACCATGGTCAACCGCAATGGCAATATCTTTTGGAACAATGTGAAAGCATGGGGCTACCCACATTTTTAAGTGTAAAAGATGAGGCGCAAATGGAACTTCGGAATTTTCCAACCTCCAAGTGTATTGTGGATCAATGGATCAACTTGGGACCCATGGGTGGTATTTTGAGTGCCGCCAAACAACATCCTCAGTATTCTTGGATGGTCATGGCATGTGATATGCCGTATTGGGGTAAGGCTTCCATGGAATATTTGTTGGCTCATCGCAATCCAAAAAAAATGGCCACTGCTTTTTGGAACAATGCAAAACAATGGGCGGAGCCTTTGGCGACGATTTGGGAGCGCGATGCTTCTCCCTGGCTATCCATGTGGCTCATGCAATCACAGTGTGCTAGGAAGGCATTGGGCAGATTGCCCATTCAAGAGATTCTCCCCCCTGAGGAAAATTGGTTAAGCAATATCAATCTGCCTCAGGAGAGAGAAGATTGGATCAAACGCCAGGGCGAATAATAATTTCGCTGATGTTGACACCCTCTGGCGCTTCGATGACATGTACCATCTGCGCGGCGATATTTAAAGGGTCTAGACCTTTTTCAAAATTGGGAACGTATTCTTTCAGAAGATCTTCGTTTTTGGTGGCGTGAATGAAGGGTGTGTTCACTGCTCCTGGACATATGGTGGTGATTCTGATGTGCTTGCTGTGCTCCACTTTTAAGCTTTCGCTAATGGCCAAAACGGCATGTTTCGTTGCACAGTAAATTCCAGAATTGGCAAATACATGGTGACTGGCAACTGAACCCAAATTGATCACGTGTCCTTTTCGCTCAATAAGCTCGCTTAAAGTAAGGTGAATCATGTTCAAGATCCCTTTGATATTCGTGTCCACCATTTCATGCCAATCTTCCAACTTGGCTTCTTTTAAAGGGTCAAAAATTCCCAATCCGGCATTGTTGATCAAGACATCTACACAGCCCATGGCATTTTTTGCTTCACTATATGTTGCAGCGCAATCTTCTGTATTTCTCACATCACCTACGGTGAAGCTACACCGTTCACCCAATTGGTTTTTTAACTCAGATAATTTGGCTTGATTTCTACCCATCAAGTGAACGCGGTGTCCTTTTTCTATCAGCAGTTGAGCGGTTGCGGCACCAATGCCTGAACTTCCGCCAGTAATGATTACATTTTTCATGCTGCAAATTTGCTGTGAAAAAATCAAAACATTACGATTGTTTAAACTTTAATCCATGGTGAATGTTACTTTTGCAAAAAACATTTTAATCATGGCATCAATTGTAGGAAAAAAAGCGCCTTCATTCAAGGCAGGAGCCGTAACCAATGGCGGTACTATCGTTAGCGATTTTTCATTGGATCAATATATCGGTAAGCAAGCAGTAGTGTTCTTCTTTTATCCAAAAGATTTCACTTTTGTTTGCCCAACGGAGTTACATGCTTTTCAAGAGCGTTTGCAAGATTTTCATGATCGCAATGTTGCGGTGGTAGCTTGTTCAACTGATACAGAAGAGAGTCACTGGGGATGGTTGCAAATGGAAAAGGGGCACGGTGGTATCAAAGGAATCACTTATCCCATCGTTGCAGATACATCAAAAAC
This sequence comes from Flavobacteriales bacterium, assembly GCA_947460525.1. Classification (GTDB taxonomy): domain Bacteria; phylum Bacteroidota; class Bacteroidia; order Flavobacteriales_D; family Sanyastnellaceae; genus CAMCTV01. The sequence goes on along the minus strand of CANHIV010000121.1, from coordinate 1,430 downwards.
CATCTCTGATGCTTATGGCGTTTTGGCTGGTGAGTATACTTACGATGAGAACGGCGCTTTGGTTGCTAATGGACCAATGATTGCCTATCGCGGATTGTTCTTGATTGACAAGACAGGTACTGTGCAACATGCAATTATCAACAACTTCCCATTGGGTCGTAATGTTGACGAGGCTTTGCGTATGGTAGATGCTTTACAGTTCTTTGAAGAGAATGGTGAAGTTTGTCCTGCCAACTGGACAAAAGGTAAGGACGGTATGAAAGCGGACCATGCTGGTGTAGCTGATTATTTGGCTTCTCACTAATCACGAGATATAGAAAGAAAAAGGGAGACAATGTCTCCCTTTTTTTATGCTTTCTTTTTGAATCTTCCCAAAACCTCAACGTGCGAAGTATGCGGAAATTGATCAATCAAACTCCATTTTTCTAATTCATAGCCATTGGCCTCCAAAGTTTCTGTATCTCTTGCGAAAGTTGCGGGGTTGCAGGAGATGTAAACCATGTACTGCGCATTCAAATCCATTACCTTTCGCAAGGTTTTGGGCGCGATTCCCGCTCGGGGTGGATCCATCATCAATACCTGAAGTTGATTTTGATACTGGGGTTGCTCGAGCAAAAACTTACCGACATCCGTGGCGAAAAATTCAAGATTAGAAATCTTGTTGCGCTCGGCATTCTCTTTGGCATTTTCTATCGCTTTGGGTTCAATATCAACGCCAATGACCTGCTCAAAACCAGCTTGCGACAACAACTGAGAAATGGTTCCAGTACCACAAAATAAATCCAAGATGGTGCCGGTTTTTCCAACTTCTTTTACATAGTCTATGGCTTTGGAATAAAGTCGTTCTGCGCTTTTGGGATTGGTCTGAAAGAAACTCTTCATGCTGATTTCAAATTTCAGTCCGAGAATGCTTTCTGTGATTTTTTCGTTCCCAAACAAAAGTCGGTGTTCACCATTAAGCGGATCCACTCTGTCTCCGGTGTCGTTGTTGATGGTATGAATCACACCAGCCAATCGTTTTCCCAAAATGTCTTGAAGCAGGGCTACCCAACCTTTGGCGTCAAAATTTTCAATGCCTTCATCCGTTGTTAACAAGTTCAATAAGATTTGATCTTGCAAATAACTTTTTCTCGCTACTAAGTAGCGAAAGAAACCATGTCGCTGCGGTGGATGCCAGGCAGGAAGTCCAGAATCAATGCACCATTTTTCGATACGATTCATGTTGCCTTCCAATTGAAGGTCCAAAAGACCTGAATCATTTTGAAGTGATTCTACAATCCACCAAGTTCCTTTCTTTTTAAAGCCTAAGCCAAAATCATCAACGGTGTCATTTTTTTCTTTGTCCCAACGGATAACGGAAAAGCTGTACTCCATTTTGTTGCGGTAATGCCACAACAGGGGAGAAGCAATGTACTCATCAAACAATGGGG
>CANHIV010000120.1 GCA_947460525.1 Flavobacteriales bacterium | reverse complement strand
TGATCGGCATATGTAAATGCATTGTCGTTACAATCTGTGGCATCCAAAACATATCCAGGATTTAGTGATAAGCAACCATCCATTGAATTGTTGGCATCACCAAAAGTGTCCCCATCCAAATCTGCATACAAAGTTGACAATGCACCTTCATCAATAATTGCATCACAGTTGTCATCCAAACCGTTGCAAGATTCTATATTGCCAGGGAATAAATCCGCGTTGTTGTCATCACAGTCATTGTTGTACAATGAAACACCGCAAGCGATGGCTGCGCCAGTTCCAACTCCATCTTGGTCCGCATCCAAATAAGTCACCATTCCATCATCGCAATCCTCTGCATTGGCCACAAAGCCGACAGGTGCAGAACATCCAAAGATTGTATTGTTGGCATCACCAAATCCATCTTCGTCCAAATCCGCGTAAAACTCAACCACAACAAATTCATCGGATTCGCCATCACAGTTGTCATCCAACTCATTGCAAACTTCCGTTGCATTGGGAGAAATCAACGCATCTTGATCGTTACAATCTGCATTGTTGGTTACTCCACATGCATCAAAAATTTCTCCACCAAATCCATCACCATCTGCATCCAAAAACCAAATCTCATTGTCATTGCAATCGAAATCGTTATCCACATATCCTACAGGAATTGAGCACGCATTTAATACATTGTTATTGTCGCCAAAACCATCCCCATCTACATCTGCATAAAAGGCAATGGGATAGCTGCATGAAGCATCATCCAAAGATGCCAAAGCGTTGAAATTACAAGCGGCTACATCCATGCAACCGGGGATGGGACAAACCAAGTCGCTGCCTGAGCAATCCTGGTCGATATCATCGCCACATATCTCGGTAGCCAAGCTATTCACTGACGCATTGCTATCGTCGCAATCTGAGAAATTGTAGACTCCGCATGCTACGGCGTCCATAGACCCTTCACCATCTGCATCTGCATCCAAATATGTTACCGATGCATCATCGCAATCATCGCCATTTTCAACGAAATCAGCTGGAACAGCACAGGCATAAGTGGTTGAATTGAGATCACCAAAACCATCCATGTCCAAATCCGCATAGAATGTGAGCACCACATACTCGTCAATTTCACCGTCACAATTGTCGTCCCATTCATTGCAAACTTCCGTTGCTGTTGGTGAGATGGCTGCCTCGTTATCGTTACAATCTGTATCATCAGAAACATATCCTACGGGCTGAGAGCAGTCTTCTGTTGTATTTGAAGCATCTCCAAATCCATCACCATCCGTATCTGCGTAATACAGGCTGGCATAGGTGCAAGAGCCGTCGTCTTCAGTGGCATCTGCATCGTAGTTACAAGCATTGAAATCCGTGCAGCCTTGAATATCATGGCTATTATTGGGATTTCTGGAATCTGTGAACATCGCGAAAGCGCTTGTACCTATAAAAAAGGTAAGCACCATTAGCGTCCAAAACTTTTTAATCATAAGGATGGTTTTAGTCCAAACGAAAGTAAATGGAATGAATGGGCTTGGTACCCCACATTTAAAAAGCTATCAACATTGATTTATTGAATTCTAAATCATGGGATTTCTCTCATTTTCTTTCACATCTTTGCCCAATGAAAGACGCCAGAAGACCAAAAATTGTGCTTAACCGCATATTAGAATGGTTGGCTGTTTTGCTCAATATCGGATTCACCGTATTGTTTCAACTCAACAATCCTTGGTCTTTTGTTTTGGGAATTGCAGGGCCTATCCTTCTTGCCATTCTTAGTTTTCAAAGACATCTTTTTGCGGATGTCTTTCTTCAATTGGCGTATAGTGCGCTGGCCGTTTATGGCTACTTGCAATTTATTCAAACGCCTTCATTGCATGAAAGCGGCCTGCTTCATATAGCGGGTATAAGCGCTAGTTTAATCATTGGCATGCTTGCAGGAATCTTACTAAAAAGGAATACCACTGCTGCCCTTCCTCTGTTGGACGCCCTCATCACTGCCTTCTCTTTGTGGGCCACCATCATTCTGATGTCAGGATGGGAAAGCGCTTGGTTGTATTTTATATTCATCAACCTTACTTCTGTAGTGCTCTTTTTCAAAAGGGGACTACAGATTATTGGTTTTTTGTTCATCCTTTATACCCTTCTGGCCATTCAAGGTTATTTTCACATTGTATAAATGAATCATCAAGACTGGGTCATTGCAGGGCCGGAAAGCTGCGGAAAAACCACCTTGTGGCAAGCCTTGTCCTCTCGGTTGCACTTGGCCCATTTTGTACCCGAGTTCAATCGCATTTGGCTAGAAGAAAATAACATCCACCCCCCCTATTCAGAAGAGCAGCTTACCTCACTATTTGCGTTTTGTTTGGATGAATACCAAGACCTTCCAAAACAAGGAATGAGAATTTGGGACACCGATGAGCTCAATTTGATTTTGTGGTGTGAGAGTGTTGGCCACCCCATGCGCACCGTTTGGATGAAGCGTTTTCTAGAAAATCAACACCGCTACATCCTATGCCCTCCGACCATCGGTTGGGAATATGATCCTTTGCGTCAGGGGCCTGAAAGCAGAGATGCCCTTTGGCAAGGGCATCTCGAGTTGTTGGAACACAAAAAATATTACGTACTTCAATCAGAATCTTTGAACGACCGCATTGAAGAGGTCCTTTGGATTATTGCGCATCCCTAATGGCTGCAATGCCCGGAAGCACTATTCCCTCCAAGCTTTCCAACATGGCACCACCACCTGTACTGACGTAGCTCACTTGTTCCGCCATGCCCATCTGATTGATCGCAGCGACAGAATCACCGCCTCCTACCAAAGTAAAGGCTCCTTTGCTTGTGGCATTCACCAAGCTTTCAGCAATGGCTTTTGTACCATTGGCAAATGCTGGAATTTCAAATACACCCATTGGGCCATTCCAAAGAACAATGCGCGCATTGGAAATGGTGTTGTTAAACAATGCAATGGATTCGGCTGCAATGTCCAATCCCATCCATCCATCGGGGATTTCGGCAATTGGGGTAACTTGGGTATTGGCGTCCGCAGCAAACTTATCCGCTATCAGCGCATCCACAGGAAGAATCATTTGAACCCCCTTGGCTTTGGCGATGTTCAATAGCTCGAGTGCTTGATCAAGACGATCCTCTTCCACCAATGAACTTCCCACATGTCCCCCTTGCGCCTTGATGAAGGTGAAAGCCATACCTCCGCCAATAATCAAAGCATCTACCTTTTGAATCAAATTTTCTATGATGCCAATTTTAGAAGAAACCTTTGATCCACCTACAATGGCCACCACAGGTTTTTCTGTTGAATGAAGCACGCGATCAATCGCTTGCACTTCATTTTCCATCAAATATCCAAAATACTTATCCGTTGGAAAGAAACGAGCAATCACCGCGGTGCTTGCATGTGCGCGATGCGCTGTACCAAAGGCATCATTCACATAAGCGTCGCCATTCTCTGAAATTTGACCGGCAAAAAACTCATCCCCTTTTTCCTCTTCTTTGTAAAATCTGAGGTTCTCTAGAACCATCACTGATCCCCATTTCATATTGTCCACTGCCCATTGGACTTTTTCACCAATGCAATCATCGACAAAATTCACCTCACAAGTCAAGTACTTCTTTAGACCAGAAATGACATGCTTCAATGAGAATAACTCCTCAGGGCCGTTCTTGGGCCTACCCAAGTGAGACATCAGAACTACCTTAGCGCCATCTTTCACCAATTTCTCAATGGTTGGAATAGCCGCCTTTATGCGGGTATCGTCTGTAATGTTTAATTCAGCATCCAAGGGCACATTGAAATCCACCCGAACCAATACACGCTTATTGGCAAAAGAAACTTGGTCTAATTGGTACATACTCATTGTTTTTGCAAAGCTAATTTTCTTTGATAAAAAAAAGGGACCGAAGTCCCTTTTTATTTTTTTTATTTGGTCACTTGAAGTGCCTTGGTATACATTTTCTTTCCGTCGACAACCAATGAAACTTGGTATTGTCCAACACCCCATTGTGTTACGGGAAGTTCCAAAGAATGGGTTCCTGCGTTCTTGATTCCCAAGTTAGCATAAGTAACCAATTTGCCTTGGATATCACGTACCTCGTATGCGACAGCAACATTTTGCTTCAAAGTGTATTGCACTTGCGCAACTTGCACTGCAGGGTTAGGGAACAATTTAAAAGTCTGCAATGACTCACCATTGATCTCATCAACAGAAACACGCTCAGACAAAATCAAACGCAATGCTGGAGAATAGGCTCTTGAAGTAAACCAAGCATAGGTATTGCTACCCGTTCTTGAAATTTCAGCAGTTGAGTTGTCAGAATCCGCGTTGTCTTGTGCCAACATCGTCATTTGCAAATCGGTTGTAGCCGTTGGTGTTGACGTAGCTTCTGGATTGGTGATTACACAGTTGAAATAAACCTCACCTGGCAACATTTCAGCTGGATCAGCAAAAGGCAAATAGTAGAAAGGTGCAGAGGCTGTAGCGCCAATCATTTGTTGGGTCAATTCAAATTCGTTAGATGCAGCAACACCAGGACTTGCATTCAAACCATCTGTTGCTTGGTACAATACCGTACTGAAATAGGCGCCAATATCTGATGTATTGCCCATTAAAACAGTTGAACCATAAGCAAAAGAACCTGGGTAAGGGAAATGGAAGAAAGTTCCATAACCATGTGGCTCATATACTACAGGATTGGATCCATCCACTGTTGTTGCCAACAATTCGATATCCAAAGCTGTGTCATCATGACCATATTCATCGGCTGAAAACTCGATTACACGAGTAGCTACGTTATTGGCAGGGGTTTCATCTGTAGAGTCAGCGGTCATCGTAACAGAAATTGTGTAGATACCAGCGGCAGTTGGCTCCCAACCTGTACTAACATACATCGTATCATTCACAAAAGCAGGACACTCAGGCGCGTT
>CANHIV010000119.1 GCA_947460525.1 Flavobacteriales bacterium | reverse complement strand
TTGCGCATGCCCAAATTCTCAGAACGCTTCACTGTCAAACCATTGTTCTTGGCAATTTCTTGCAATGAAGAACCTTTCATTTTGGCCGCCCACATTTCTCCTTTCTTCTCTTTGATGACTTTCACTTTCATCACATCCTTCACATCTTCAAAAGCTGGGACACCACGCTCACGAATCTCAGTCAAAACAGCAACTACCCAACCGTTTCCTATCAATATCGGTTGAGAGATTTCATTGATTTCAGCAGAATAAGCCCAAGAAACCAAAGATTGCGCTTCGGCCAATCCTGTTACGTTGGTGGCATTGGGAGCAATCATCTTAGCGCTTACCACTTGTGCGTTGGCATCCATTGCCTTTACATTGGCACAGAAAGACGCAGTGTCTTGGCTATTGATGGTCAAATCACGCATTTTATTGAATGCCTCTTTTCTAGTTTGAGGGCTTGGGTCTTGTGTTTGATCAACAATAGCAACATAAGTGTTCATCTTAGGTGCATTCTTTTTGGTTACTTCCATTACGTGGTAACCAAATTGTGTTTTTACAACTTGCAATTGACCTACAGTACCATTGAAGCAAGGCTTCTCAAAATCTGGAACCATTGCACCACGTGCAAACATGCCCAAATCTCCACCCTTGTCCTTGGTTCCATCAGTACCAAACTGCTTGGCCATCTCAGCAAAATTCTTCTTGGCTTTGATCACATTCATAATCGAATCTGCCTTTGCCTTTCCTTTTGGAGATTGATCTTGAATCAAAATGTGACGTGCAGATACACTGTCAATTTCTGAAACGCGCTTAGAAATTTTTACCAATTTCAAAGCGCCATTGTGTGCAATTGGACCTAAAACTTTTCCAACAGAATCACTCGCAATTTGAGAATTGAAAGGCTCAGGGAAAGTACCAGGCTGATAACGAACTTTACCTTGACCAGGCGTAATCGCTTTACCTACAGCATAAGCAGAATCGTTCTTGGCCATTCTGAACTCGCGAATCATGGCATCCATTGTGGTTTTGATGGCCTGCAAATCAGCATCGCTTGGTTTGATGGTCATGTTCACATAATTCACACCGCGGCTGCGTTCTTGCTTGTACTCTCTTTCAGATTTGTGCTTGTTGTAATAAGCACGGATGTCCTCGTCTGTAACATTTACTTCTGCATCAGGAATTTCCAAGAAAGACTTGGCAACAAATTCAACTGAAGTGCGATCGTTTTGTGCAGTGAAGGCATATTTGGCATCCAATGAATTGGCATAAGCACCCAATTTGATCATGTTATCGTACTTCTCTTTTTTGCGCTTGTAACGAACAAACTCTTTCCAAGCATCAGCTTTCTCAATGGTCCAAGATGGATCATTGGGATCAATGGTTTCAAAACGCTGACGCATTTGCTCTTTAAAGCTAGATGAATCACGTCCACCGTAGATGGTGTTCTTTACAAAAGGAGACAAAATTTTACCAAACATCACCTCATCCAATTCCTCGTCAGAAACAGAGATGTCCATTGCGCTGAATTCATCAGCGTACAATTGCTCCTCTGTAATTGTGTTCCAAGTATCGTTGGACAATGAACTCTCATTGCTGCTATAGTCAAACAAAACTCTTTGTTTTTCTACTGCTTGCTGCCAAGCTGCTGCATCGATGGTTTTGCCATCAATCTCTCCCGCATCTTTCGCGCCTTTGCCCATCAACGCCATCACTGCGTCGTAAGGAATTAAATATCCGATGACACCTACTCCTACTACTACGAGAACGAGCCAACCTTGTCTTCTGATTTTTTCAATCATTGCCATATCTATACATTTTAAGGAATGCGAATATCGTAAATTTTGGGAAACTTTAAACAAAAACTTTGGCTATAAGTCGCTCACCTTGACCTTTTTCACCATTTGCTCTGAAACCTCGAGTATTTCAATCTCATATTGATTCACTACCACCTTTTGGCCTTCATCCGGAAAATCTTCCAAGTAATACAAAATAAGGCCATTGATGGTATCGTAATCCTCCTCTTTTTCAGGGAGTTGAATTTGATAGGTGTCATTCAAAAATTTGATCTCATCTCTTCCGCTAAAGAGCCAGGTCCCGTCCTCTTGGTGGGCATTGTTGGCCTCTACCTCATCGTGTTCATCCTCAATCTCTCCTACAATCTCTTCAATAACATCTTCCAATGTGGCCATACCAGCAGTTCCACCAAACTCATCGATAACGATAAATACATGGCGCTTTTCTCTGATGTTCATGGACAACATTTCCTGTGCGGGCATTGCCTCTGGGATAATACTGATTGGACGAATGATACCCGCTAGGGTAGGCGACTTTCGAAGCAAATCAAATGAATGCACGTATCCAATGATGTCATCAATATTGTTCCTATAAACCAAAATTTTTGAAAGTCTGGACGCTACAAATTGGGCATGCAGTTCCTCCATGCTGCATTCCGCGGGTACTGCGACTATTTCATTTCGAGGAATCATGCAGTCTCTTGCTTTGATTTTAGAAAAATCCAAAGCATTTTGAAAAATCTCAATCTCGTGATCCAAAGCATTGCTCGGATCCTGATTTCCCGTAACGGTTTCTAGATAATCGTCCAAATCTACACGTCCAAAAACGCGCTTCTCATCTGCCTGTGAGGATTTCTTGCCAATAATTATTTGAGCAATGGAGGTAACAAAGTAAGCAAATGGCCAAAGAACCACGTACCAAATGAGCAAGGGGATAGCCAAAACATTTAGCCATCGGTTGGGTGATGCAGAAACGATAACCTTGGGTATGAATTCACCAAAAATTAAAATGACAATGGTGGACAAAACGGTTTGAACCAAAAGAATACCTCCAGCACCTAGCATCTCAGCAGCCCATGGCAATTGGCCTTCTATCATTGAGACAATTTGATCTCCCAGTTTGATTCCAAATACAACCAATCCAATGTTGTTTCCAATGAGCATGGCCGACAAAAAGAGCTTGGGCTGTCCAATCAAATAACTAACGACACTTGCTGGCCATACGCCCTGCTTCTTGTCCAATTCCACCTTCAAATGATTGGCTGAAATAAATGCCATCTCCATGCCGCTGGAAAAAGCGCACACCAGCATACTCAATAAAACCCAAAAAATCCAAGAATCCGTAATGGCCATTAGTGTGAAGAATTATCCTGTTTGGTCGATAATCGGTAATACATCTTTCTTCTCACGTAATACTGAAATCCTGCAATGGCCGTTGGTACAAAATACACCATGGCATCCCATCCTTTATCGAAGGAAATGTATACGGCATAAATGAAAGAGGCAATGGTTAAGGCTAACCAAAAATGAACAAAAAACTTGGCAACTTTTAATGGGTTCATGGCTCTGAAATATTGAATTGTCCTGTAGGTTGTAAAATCTGATATTCCGTAAATGCACTATTGCTCAACAGCCCTTTTCCATAAAGGGTTCCTGTTTTGGTTTGAATGGTCACCCAATCATCCGTTTTTATCAAATCACTATCCCGATAAAATGTGACTTTTTCTGTGGTCATGGACTCGCCATCTGTATTCTCCATCTTCACCGCGCCAGTTGCATAAAACACACCTGATTTCTCCCAAAATTCGCCGTGATTTCCAACCAGCCATGCATCTGCATTTCCCTCCTTGCTGTAGAAGGTCATTTTAAATCCTTTGGGTGCTACAATCTGACTTGTATCGTTGTAATAACGCTCCAAAAGTGGTGCTTGTAAACGGGTTGATTTATTGGCACTTTCAGAATACAAATAATCTGCATTCTCAACGGATTGAATGGGGTAGTTGAAGTAATCGGTCACCGCTTTAATCTCGGCAATTTCATTTTGACAAGAAGCCAACAAAAACGTAAACAGTATGAGATAAAAATATTTAATCATACTTCCGAACTACAAACCATCTTTCGAATGGACTCATTTGGAAACCAACGCCAACGATACTCTGATGCATGCCAAATCCTGATGTTGTGGACTTGTTCAACCACTGATAAGACAGCTGAATACTGGAATTGGTTTTAGAAGCTCTAATGGGAATGCTCAATCCCGCTGAGTACACTTGTACTTGAACAGCTTGATTGTCCAATTTGATGTAGTCCTGCCCTGTCTTATAGCCCAATCTAAAATGCGTCAATTGCAAAGCATTGGTTGCTCTTTCATTGCTCAATGGAATAAACTCAACGCCAATTGAGGTAGATTGTGCCACATTTAAATCGGAATAAGCGGACAGTGCAAAACTGGTGGTGCTATTGCGCCAATCTTGTCTTGCATATTGACCATAAAAATCCAATCGTGCTCCTGATTTTAAAAATGCAGTAACGACACCGCCAAATTGTACTCGCTGCGGAATAGCAATGCTACCGGCTTGATTCAATGCGACAAACCCTGTATCGATGGTGACATCCACTCCTGCATACTTGACATAAGAAATACCGTAAATATTTTGATCTCCATTCAAGTTGAACTCAGGCGTATACTGTCCCGCCAATGACATCACCCACAAATTGGTTTTCTCCTTTTGCTTCGCATTGCCTATCAAAGGAAACTGATACTGAAAAGAGAAATCAGGGCGAATGTCTTGCACAGAAACCCAATTGTCAAAACGACTATTGTAAGTCTGTGTATTCTCAAAATCCAAGTTTCGGTGATAACCCAAAGAGCCAAACATGAATGCACCATTCACGCCAACCGACAATTGATGGCCTACCCAATGCGCGCTGTCTTGTCCCCAAGCCCATTTGCGTGCAGCACCAAATACAAACTGATGAATGCCCCCTTCTCCACTGTGCAGTTGCTGACCACCCACCGAATCATTGACCGTAAAAGACTGTCCAAAATTGTACCCCATTCTGCTGAAGGTATTTACACCCATAGCAAAACCGTACTTGGATCCTTGTTGCTTAAAGCCCATTGCCATTTCTCCCCATTGACCTGATCTAAATACCCCCGAAGAAGGCTGGTACTTGCTCTCTGACACCCATCCACCGGCTTGAAAAGTAGTCTCTTTCAACAACGCATAA
>CANHIV010000118.1 GCA_947460525.1 Flavobacteriales bacterium | reverse complement strand
CAAAATTGGACATTAAGTCCCATATGCTTCAGTCCCAATGGGGATGGTCAAGATGACTTTGTGCAAATTCAATGGAACGATGCACCTCCCAATGAATGGGTGCAATGGTACATCGTGAATGAAGCTGGGCTTCCCATCTACGAGCAGCAAGCAGAATGGGCAGGAAATACTAGACAATGGACTTGGGACGGAAGAGACATGAATGGAATCCTTTGCCCGATTGGTCTTTATGGGTGGGTGGTGTATTCATCCTCTACCCAATATCAAATTTTACCTGCACTCAAAACGTTTGTACTTTCGCCATGAAAGATGTATTTGCACAAAACCCCCCGTTTGATAAGAGCCATCGCCCAAGATTTTATCTGGCGCATACCTACTGAAACCCAGGAGGTATTTCTCACATTCGACGACGGTCCAACGCCCATCATCACAGAAAAAGTGTTGGATATTTTGGCGCAATTTGAAGCCAAAGCCACTTTCTTTTGCATCGGTAAAAATGCAGAGCATCACCCCCAGCTTTTGGATCGAATAGTGCGAGAGGGCCATGCCATTGGCAATCATACCCATACCCACAGAAGAGGCTGGAAGACAGGATACGCGGAGTATTTGCGAGATGTCCTTCAGGCCAAACAACATTTGCCCACAACGCTTTTTCGTCCTCCTTATGGTCAAATCAGTAGGAGTCAAACACGGGCATTAAAAAACCATTTTCAGTTGATAATGTGGGATATCCTTAGCGGTGATTTTGATCCTACGATGTCCGTTGAGCAATGCATTGCCATCGTCAGTGAGCGCACACAATCCGGTTCCATTGTTGTCTTTCATGACAGCATGAAAGCCAGTCCCATCTTGTTGCAATCCTTGCCCATTATTCTTAAAAACCTCAAAGAAAAAGGATTTACTTTTTCACCTATAACCTCAGCACATGTTCGTAGCACCTAAAAAACACCTTGGTCAACACTTTTTAATCAATGCACAAATCGCCCAAGATATTGCCCATGCATTGACCGGTTTTGGCGGATACAAAACCGTTTTGGAGATTGGTCCCGGAACAGGTGCATTGACCAAACATTTATTGCCCCTTCCGTACAATACCCACGTGGTAGAGGTTGACGAGCAATCCATTGTTTACTTGCATTTGCATTATCCAGAACTTCAGAAAAAAATTCACGCCGAAGATTTTCTGAAAATGGATTTAAAAACCAAATTTCCAGATCCCATTGCTGTCATCGGAAACTTCCCCTACAACATCTCCTCTCAAATCCTATTTCATGTATTGGATTACAAAGATCACGTACCTGAACTGGTGGGCATGTTTCAAAAAGAAGTTGCACTGCGCATTGCCAATGGTCCAGGTTCCAAGGATTACGGTATCCTCAGTGTGCTCATCCAAGCTTGGTATGACGTCGAATATTTGTTCACGGTGCATGAAAATGAATTCAATCCACCACCCAAAGTAAAAAGTGGTGTGATCCGAATGAAAAGGAAAGACATAGACGACCTCGGCTGTGATCCTGTAAAGTTTAAGCAGCTGGTAAAATTGGCCTTTAACCAAAGACGCAAAACATTGCGCAACTCCTTAAAGAGCATCATTCAAAACCAGGAGGTTACTGGTGATTGGTTGCAAAAAAGACCTGAGCAATTGGGTGTGCAAGAGTTCATTGAATTGACCAACCTCCTGCTCTAATTTTCTTTTTTGGTTTTAACGGAGTTTCTCTTTGTCTAGGCCATTGGCTTGCTTTACCTTTGAGGCATGAGCATGATTACATTGAATGAGTTCATCATGGAGCGCCAGGCGGATTTTCCATTTGCCTCTGGCGACCTGAGCCGTCTTTTAGCCGATATCAGTATTGCCGCAAAAATTATCAATCACAAGGTTAACAAAGCGGGATTGCAGGATATTCTTGGCGCTGAGGATACGACCAATGTACAAGGCGAGACCCAAATGAAATTGGATGTCTTTTCTGATCAAGCACTGCTCAATGCCGTGAAATGGGGAGGACAGGTTTGTGGAGCAGGAAGTGAGGAAAATGAAAAATACTTTGCCTTTGAGATGGAGCACTGTCGCAAGGCCAAGTATGTGATTCTCTTTGATCCCCTAGATGGCTCTTCCAATATTGACGTCAACGTTAGTATCGGAACCATTTTTTCTATTTTACGCAGAAAAAGTGCCGTTGGCGATTTGGCCAACATCAACGATTTTCTTCAAAAAGGTTGTGAACAAGTAGCTGCCGGTTACGTCATCTACGGATCGTCCACCATGCTCGTGTACACCACTGGACATGGCGTTAATGGATTTACACTCGAACCCAGTATCGGGGAATTCTGCCTTTCACATGCCAATATGAAATTCCCAGAAATGGGGAGTATCTACAGCATCAATGAAGGACATTTGCTGCTTTGCGAAAAAGGCATCCAAGACTACGTCGCGATGTGCAAAAGCATTGACAAAAAAAACAATTTGCCTTATACGGCAAGATATATCGGCTCTCTCGTGGCAGATTTCCACCGCAACCTGATCAAAGGCGGAATTTACATGTATCCCGGAACGCAGAAAAATCCGCAAGGAAAATTGCGTCTACAATATGAGTGCAATCCTTTGGCTTTCATTGCTGAACAAGCAGGAGGCAAGGCATCCGATGGGCATCAGCGCATCTTGGATCTTACACCAAAAGACTTGCACCAAAGAACCCCTTTCATCGTTGGTCCCGTGGCCATGGTTGAACAAGCCGAAGCATTTATTTTAAAAGGGAAAAACTAATCCTATTATCTTTGAGCCACCGATAAAAAAGTGAATCCGCAACTCGTCATTATCCCCACTTACAACGAAAAAGAAAACGTTGCAGAAATGATCAAAACGGTCATGGCATTGCCCGTTGCTTTTGATCTGCTGTTTGTGGATGATGGATCACCTGACGGAACTGCGGATATCATCAAAGAAAATATGCTCTCTTATCCTGAGCGAATTCATTTGATTCAAAGGACAGGCAAACTAGGTTTGGGAACCGCCTACATCACGGGATTCAAATGGGCCATCCAAAAAGGATATTCATTTATTTGTGAAATGGACTGCGATTTCTCGCACAATCCTCAAGACCTCCCTCGTTTGGTGGAGGCTTGCAGCAAAGGTTCTGACATGAGCGTAGGATCCCGATATACCAAAGGTGGTGGCGTGGAAAACTGGCCTTGGAATCGCCGATGGATGAGCAAAGGGGCCGGCGTGTATGTCAACGTTGTATTGGGATTGGGCGTGAAAGATGCTACAGCGGGATTTGTATGCTTCAAAAGAAAAGTGCTAGAAACCATTGATTTGGATAACATCCAATTCATCGGCTACGCTTTTCAAATTGAAATGAAATACAAAACAAAAAAAGCAGGATTCAAAATCCAAGAAGTCCCGATTCTATTCAAAGATAGAATTTTAGGGCAAAGTAAAATGAGTTTGAATATTTTCAATGAAGCCTTTATTGGTGTATTGAAAATGAGATTGAGCTAATATGAAAACTTTAATTCAAAATGTTCAGGTTGTCAATGAAGGCAACATTTTTCGTGCGGATATATGTATCGAAAATGAAAAAATTCTTTCCATAGAAAAGCCGCTTACCGTGCAGCAAGATTGGGCAGATGATTTCATTGATGGAACAGAACTGCACCTTCTTCCCGGATTGATTGACGATCAGGTTCACTTCAGAGAACCAGGACTTACCCACAAGGGAAACATTTACTCTGAAGCAAGGGCTGCGGTAGCTGGAGGTGTGACCAGTTTTATGGAAATGCCCAATACTGTTCCCAACACGGTAACAATTGATGAGCTAGAAAAAAAATACGCACGTGCTGCGGAAGTTTCTTTGGCCAACTACTCCTTTTACATTGGAGCAACACAAAACAACGCCGATATTATTGGCGATATCGATGTCAAAAACGTTTGCGGTATAAAAATATTCATGGGATCCTCTACAGGCAATATGCTTGTCGACAATGAGGAAAGCTTAAATGCCATTTTTAAAAATGCCAAAACCATCATCACTACGCATTGCGAAGATGATAAGATGATTGCGCAAAATCTGCAAAAAGCACAACTTCAATATCCTGCGGGTATACCTGTGCAAATGCACCCCATTATCCGCAATGCCGATGCCTGCTATGCCTCATCTTCCAGAGCGATTGCATTGGCCAAAAAACACGATGCGCAATTGCACATTTTGCACATCAGTACCGCCAAAGAAATTGCACTTTTCCAAAATGACATTGAACTAAAAAACAAACGAATTACAGCGGAAGCATGTGTTCATCACTTGTGGTTCAGTGATGCCGACTACGATACCTTGGGTAGCCGCATCAAATGGAACCCCGCTGTAAAGACCGCTGAAGATCGCGCAGCCATCAGACAGGCTGTAAAGGATGGACATATTGATGTCATTGCCACTGACCATGCCCCACATACTTTGGAAGAAAAATCCAATGCCTATGGCTCATGCCCTTCAGGTGGACCTTTGGTGCAACATGTTTTGGTGGCTTTATTGGACATGTATCACCAAGGCGTATTCACATTGGAGGAGATTGTCCAAAAGACCGCACACAACGTGGCCACCTTGTACCAAATACCCAACCGTGGATTTATTCAACCGGGATTCCAAGCCGATTTGGTTTTGGTCAATTTGAATCAGCCATGGCTGGCCAAAGATGAAAATTCCGCTTACTTGTGCCAATGGACTCCTTTCCATGGTCATTTATTCAAAAGCCAAGTGGTGTCTACTTTTGTCAATGGACATCGTGTATACAACAACGGCCAATGGAATGAAAATGTCAGAGGCCAACGACTTCAATTTGCTCGATGAAACATCAACTCCTTTTAGCGGTATTGGCTCTTCTTCTCACTTCATGTGCGGAACAGAATGCCCCAACCCGTCCTCCATTGGGGATTGAAAAGGTTTCCATGGTGGTGCAAGAGCTTAGAATTATGGAAGCCGCTTATGGCATGCACTACCAACAAATCGACTCACTAAAGACAGGAT
>CANHIV010000117.1 GCA_947460525.1 Flavobacteriales bacterium | reverse complement strand
TCCGAAACATGATCGATTACTGGCGTGCTCTCTTTTTTTGGCGAGGCTTCTGAGGGTTTATTTTGCACCTTTTCAGCGGTTTTCAATTCATTAGAGGCAGTAGTTTCCTTTGTATTTTGATTTGTTGGAGAAGTCGTTTTTGAATTTATCGATACCTGAGTTTTATTCTCAATTGCGTTGGGATTCCAAATACTAACCGCCAACAGTGCGCAACCTATACCCACTGCCAATCCAATGATCCAACCTTTGAAATGACTTTTGTGTGACGCATGCGGAGTTGCGGGTTGAGCCACAAATCCACTTAATTGAGGATCCAGCTCCATTCCTTCCAATGCATCTTGTATAAAAGGATGATCATCGATCCATTGCGCTATTTGCACCCTCCTTTCACCGGCCGGGAATTCACCTTTTTTCCAGAGGACCATTTCCTCTGCTGTGGGCGGTATTTGCGTGGGCTTATTTTTCATTTTGTTGTTCGAGTTGAATGCGCAGATTTCTCTTTCCGTTTTGGATGTTGGATTTAATTTCATTAAAAGTCAACCCCAATTCTTCAGAGATGATTTGGTAGCTTTTTTTCATCAGGAAGAATTGTTCCAAGCAATGTCTTTGTTTCTCTGGAATGTTTAGCAAGGCTAATTCAAGGGCTTCCAATTGTGGTTCCATTTGATGGATACCCTCTTCTTGCCAAGGATCTTCTTGCAATTGACGGAATGCTGCATTGCGCTTTCTTATTTTCATTAAGCAATGAAACTTGGTTACACTGTGCAACCATGCAGGACCGTTTTCTATTTTTTCCTCTGGAAAATGATGCAGGAGTTTTTCAAATATTTCTGCCACTACGTCATTTGCATCGTCTTTGTTTTTTAAGTACTTCAGTGATACGGCATAGACAATATGGGCCCATTGTTGGTACAAAAGGCCCATGTTTTCAGGGGAAGGATGGTTTTGAATCCTTTCCCAAGTATTGTCATATGTTGTCTTATTTTTCAACCTTGTTGTTTAGTTTCCCATAGTATTCTTGGATAAAACTTTTGGTATTGATGACCACCACACCACCAGTACTATCCCCATAAGTTGCGGGCATGCCACCGGTGTAAACAGAGATAGAAGCAATTCCAGAAGAGGGAATGTTGGGAACATTTTCTCTCACTTTAACCCCATCAATGTAGTACACCACGCTACCTGCACGGCTTCCGCGAAAATAGAGTTCTTCTCCTCTATCTCCTGTTTTTACGTCAGAAATCATTCCGGCTACAATGTTTTTAATATTCCCACCATGCGCAGAAGGCAAGTGGGTCATTTCCTTAGAAGTCAAAGTAATGAGCGTGCCTCCGTTTTTATCGATCAAAGGAATTTTTTGTTCTTCAATGACCAGGGTTTTTCCCATTTTGGTTTCTTCATCCATTAGCGCATCGACAAAGGTTATCTTGTCTGGAGTTACTTGCACTTGGGTTTTAAGCAAATCATTTCTACCCAAAAATCGTAATCGGACATTGTATGTGCCCGGCTCTACGCCGTTGATGCGGTATCGTCCATCGATGTCTGAATGGATTCCGTAGGCAGTGGCGCCCAAACTGTTTTCTACCGTGATGATTACACCTGGAATGGTGTTTTTGGACTCAAGTTCATAAGTGGTGCCCATGATACTGCCAGTATTTTGGGTCCAGCCGGTTCCTAGAACCATGCAAAGGACGAGGGTGAAGTAAGTTTTCATCATCTTGTTTTCTTATTGGATGCAAATGCAGATTGAATTCCATAAGCGAAAGAATATTTTTTTTTGCGGCATTTAAAAAACTATCTTTGCCACACAAAATTTGACACTCCCTATGAGTGACGCGATCAAGCACGAGTGCGGAATAGCCCTGCTGAGATTGAAGAAACCCCTTCAGTTTTACACCGATAAATACGGAACCGCTTTTTACGGCCTTAACAAAATGTATTTGTTAATGCAGAAACAACATCATCGTGGGCAAGATGGTGCTGGAATGGCCAATATCAAATTGGACATTGAACCTGGAAAAAAATACATCAGCAGAATCAGGAGCAATGATTCACAACCCATACGGGATGTGTTTGCCAAAGTCATGTCCCGATTCAGTGAATTGGAAAAATCAGATCCGGAAAAATTAAAAGACAGTGCTTTTTTAAAGGACAACTTTGCATTTACTGGAGAGGTATTTCTAGGTCATTTGCGTTACGGAACCTTTGGTGGAAATAGCATTGAGAACTGCCATCCTTTTTTGCGCCAGAACAACTGGATGACAAGAAATTTGGTTTTGGCGGGCAATTTTAACTTGACCAACGTAGATGAACTTTTTTCATTGTTGGTAGAGTTGGGACAGCACCCCAAGGAAAAAGCCGACACGGTGACGGCAATGGAAAAGATAGGTCACTTTTTGGACGAGGAAAATCAAGTGTTGTTTGAGCGATTCAAATCACAAGGTTATTCCAATGTTCAAATTTCAGATTTGATAGCCAAGCATTTGGATGTGCAGCGCGTATTGTCTAGAGCCTCAAGAGAGTGGGATGGAGGATACGCAATGGCAGGAATGTTTGGACATGGTGATGCTTTTGTTGTGAGAGATCCCAACGGCATTCGCCCGGCATATTTTTATGAGGACGATGAGGTAGTTGTGGTGGCCAGTGAGCGCACTCCAATCCAAAGTGCCTTTCATGTACAAGCGGAGGAGATCAGAGAGATTCCCGCTGGACAAGGGTTGATTATCAAAAAGGATGGTCAAACCAGTTTGAAGGAAATCAGGGTTTCTGAGAAGACGACCCCTTGCTCTTTTGAACGCATTTATTTTTCAAAAGGCAACGACAAAGACATTTATTTTGAGCGCCAACAATTGGGAAGAAATGTGGTTCCAGCCATTATTGAGGCCGTGAATCATGAATTGGACAACACCGTTTTTTCTTTTATCCCCAATACCGCTGAGACTGCATTCTATGGAATGATCAAGGAGTTGGAAGATGCGGCCAATAGAAAGAAGATTGATGAGCTTTCCAAGCTCGGCAATCAGATTACCCCTGAGCAAATTGAAAAAATAATCCTGACCCGCACCCGCATTGAAAAGATTGCGCTGAAGGATGTGAAATTGAGAACCTTCATCACCCAAGATTCTGCTCGGGATGAAATGGTGTCATCTGTTTACGATGTAACGCATGGTGCTGTTATTCCCCACCAAGATCATTTGGTGGTAATCGACGATTCCATCGTTCGAGGAACAACACTGAAAAAATCGATACTACGAATCTTGGATCGTTTGCATCCCAAGACCATCATCATTGTCTCTTCCGCACCGCAAATTCGCTATCCCGATTGTTATGGCATCGACATGGCCAAGATGGGCGATTTTATTGCTTTTCAGGCCTGTGTGGCATTGCACAAGGAAAGAGGAACAATGGCAGTAATGGATTTGGTTTATCAAAAGTGCAAAGAGCAAATACAACTTCCCAAAGAGCAGGTGAAGAATTATGTCAAGGAAGTGTATGAGCCCTTTACAGTGGAAGAGATCAATGATAAAATTGCTGAGTTGTTGAAGCCTGTAGATGTTGAAGCCACAGTAAAGATTATTTATCAGACCATAGAAGGATTGCACCACGCATGTCCCGAGCACCAAGGAGATTGGTATTTCACTGGAAATTACCCAACACCTGGCGGAAACAAAGTGGTGAATCAAGCCTTTATCAATTACATGGAAGGGCGCAATGAGCGCGCGTATTGATTTGTGTAATGAATTATCTTCGTAGGGTTAAACTACTACGGAAATGAAGAAATTGAATCTAACGCAATGGATTTTCATTGCATTGTTATTGGGTATAGGAATTGGTGCGTGGTTGAATCTTCAATTTCCTGCTACACCTGCATTATCAAAAACAGCGGCTTGGGACAAAATTGCGACCGTTATTGAGGACAAGTCGGAAATCAACAATGACGCTCAACTCAAAGCCATTGCAGCAGACAGTTTGTTAACGGATGAAGAGAAATACAGTGCCGCCATTAAAGCAGCGCAGGCAAAATCGGCTTCAAGTTTATCAGAGCAAGTTGTAAAAGCGGGCAACCGCGAGTCCAAGATGCATCCCACACTGGAAAAGATTTTGGATGTTTTCAGCATCTTCACGGAGGTATTCTTGCGATTGATCAAGATGATTATCGCCCCATTGGTGTTTGCCACGTTGGTGGCCGGGGTGGCCAAGTTAGGAGATTTAAAAGCGGTGGGTCGCATTGGCGGAAAAACCTTGCTGTGGTTCATGACGGCATCCTTGATTTCGTTGGCTTTGGGAGCACTTTTGGTGAATTTGTTTCAACCGGGTAAGATGTTGGAATTGGAGATTCCGGATGGTGCGGCAGGTATAGGATTGGAGCATGCAGCCATCACATTGAAAGGATTCATTACCCATATTTTCCCAACGAGTTTGATGGATGCAATGGCCAAGAACGAAATCTTGCAGATTGTCATTTTTGCTTTGTTGTTTGGAGTAGGGGCGGCTGCCATGGGAGACAAGGCAGAAGGTTTGATCAAAGCCATGGATGCCATAGGACACGTGATGTTGAAAGTCACCACGTTTGTAATGTACGTGGCGCCATTTGCAGTTTTCTCCGCCATCACCACCATTATTGCTAAAAAAGGAATGGGTGTATTGGCAACGTACGCAACTTTTATAGGAGAGTTTTATTTGGGGTTGATATTGCTTTGGGTGATACTATTGTTTGTTGCTTGGTTGATGTTGCGCAATAGAACAACCACGTTTGTTAATCATTTGAAACAACCGCTCTTGTTGGCATTTTCAACTGCTTCTAGTGAGAGCGCGTATCCCAAAATGTTGGAACAATTGGAGCGATTTGGATGTCGCAATAGGATTGTGAGTTTTGTTCTGCCCTTGGGTTATTCTTTTAATTTAGATGGAAGCATGATGTACATGACTTTTGCGAGTTTGTTTATAGCACAAGCCTATGGCATTGATTTATCAGTGGGAGACCAAGTAACAATGTTGTTGACTTTAATGATTACAAGCAAAGGAATTGCAGGTGTACCAAGGGCTTCATTGGTGGTGATTGCAGG
>CANHIV010000116.1 GCA_947460525.1 Flavobacteriales bacterium | reverse complement strand
CCATGATTTGCTTGGCGTATTCGATAATTTCAGGCACAACCATGGTTTCCGCATAGGTGGTGGCATTGCCAAAATCTATGGGATGTTGTCGCATTCTGCACGCGCTAAGCTGTGCCATGATTTCTCCATTCACAGCCAAAACACCTACAGAGAATTGGGACGCGCTATCTCCCTGTATGATGGATTGAATAATAATCTCTTCCTTCGGGATGATTGAACTGGCCAGTTGGTATTGTGCTTTAAGCTCTTCTCGATTTCTACATACCAATACTTTTTTCTTGAGCTGGCTGTAAAAATGATGCATCACACTGGGTTTAATGATGCAAGGGAAGGTGATTTTTATTTCGTCAAGATCTTGTGGTTCTACATGGCAATAAGTAGTGGCCATGGGGATATTCAAATCCTTGCACATCTCATATGACTTTGTTTTGTCATAAAAAACATTAACCCTTTCCCAATCATCCGTGCTGACGGTGAAGTGTTGTGACAACCAAGTTTTGTTTTGACTTAGGAATTCCACATGGGAATCATGTGTTGGAAATACCACCCAATGTGCGTATTCATTTTGTTGCATCCACTGTTCAAATTGAGTGGACCAATTTTCCTTTGTGCAAAAGATGAACTTGCTGCAAAATTTTGAAAATCTAGAAATGTTCCAAGGCGTATCATCCATGATGATGGCCGGAATCTTTAATTGCCCCAGAATTCTGATGATACCTAGCGCTTGAACATGTCCACCCATTACAATGATTCCTGGTAATTTTGAGTGGTGTAAATTCATGTTTCAAGTTTGTGGCTAAAATACTCAATTTATACGGGTTATTATGGCAAATGCTGCAATTTCTGTCGTTCAGAAAAGTGAATAAATCAGTACATTTACGCGTATGAATATTGGACAAATCATCGGTCGAAATAGGATGTTATTTGATGAGGATGTTCTCCATTGGGAAGATGATCTTTCCAGAGAAGTGGAGCGTTCTCGATTTCTTGTTCTAGGCGGAGCAGGATCGATAGGACAAGCGGTTGTGAAAGAGTTGTTCAAGCGACAGCCCCTTAAGCTGCATGTGGTGGACATCAGTGAGAACAATTTGGTGGAGTTGGTTCGTGATTTGCGCAGTTCTCTGGGTTATATCAATGGCGATTTTAGAACTTTCGCATTGGATATTCAATCCGATGAATTTGATCAATATTGCAAAGAGGAAGAGGGGTTTGATTATGTCTTGAATTTATCTGCATTGAAACATGTGCGCAGTGAGAAGGATCCTTACACCTTGATGCGCATGGTTCAAGTCAATGTACTCAATACCATCAAGACGGTGGACTGGGCAATGACCACCGGAGTGAAAAAGTATTTTTGTGTTTCTACGGACAAGGCTGCCAATCCAGTCAATATGATGGGTGCTTCCAAAAGAATTATGGAGCTTTTTTTATTCGAACGTGGAAAGCGGATCCCCATTTCAACAGCGCGATTTGCGAATGTGGCATTTTCAGATGGTTCTTTGCTTCATGGTTTTTCTCAGCGCATGATGAAGAAACAACCCATCGTTGCCCCCAACGATGTTAGGCGCTATTTCGTAACCCCAGAAGAAGCAGGCTTGTTGTGTTTGTTTTCTTGTGTTTTGGGTGAGAGCAATGATATCTTCTTTCCAAAATTATCGGAAGACCTTCACCTTTCCAAATTCTCGGATATCGCTGTTGAATATTTAAAGGAGCAGGGTAAAAAGCCCAAGTTGGCGCATTCAGAAGAAGAGGCAAGAGCGATGTGTCATCGTATTTCAGATGATGAATGGCCTTGTTATTTTTCGCCAAGTGATACCACAGGCGAAAAAGATTTTGAAGAGTTTTTTAGAGATGATGAAGTGGTGAATTGGGAACGATTCAATCAGCTGGGAATTGTCAAGAACAATTCAACCGTTTCCAGCGATTTGTTGGAGGAGTTCCTGGAGGGAATTGACAATTGGAAATCAAAGGAGGTGTGGGACAAGGAGGGAATGGTTGCGCTTTTCAAACGTTTGCTGCCAGAGTTTGAGCACGAGGAGAAAGGAAAATATTTAGATGCAAAGATGTAGGATCAATTATGGAAAAAATATTTCAATTTATTCGATCACAATATCCCGACGAAAATCCGATTGGCCTCCATGTGCCGAGATTTTCAGGGAATGAAAAAAAATACCTAGAAGAGTGTATCGACACCACGATGGTTTCTTCTGTAGGTCCATTTGTCAACAGAATGGAAATAGATTTGGCCAAGTATACCAATGCCAAATATGCCGTAGCCACCGTGAATGGAACAGCGGCTTTGCATATTGCCTTGCAACTGGTAGGGGTGAAGAAGGATGATTTGGTGATTACGCAAAGTTTTTCTTTTATAGCAACAGCCAACGCCATTCATTACACTGGAGCAAGACCTTATTTTGTGGATATTGAGGAGGAAAGTTTGGGAATGAATATCCTGTCATTACAGATATTAGAATCTGAATTGGAGAAGCGTTCAGATGGCGTTTATCATTTGCCTACGCAGCGGAGAATGGCTGCAGTCGTGCCCATGCACAGTTTTGGAATGCCTTGTGAAATTGAGCGCATTGCAAAATGGTGCGAAGAATGGGGGATTCCATTGGTAGAAGATGCCGCAGAGTCTTTGGGATCTTTTTATAAAGGTCGACATACAGGGACTTGGGGAAAAGTGGGCGTCATGAGTTTCAATGGCAACAAGACCATTACCGCTGGTGGAGGTGGAGTAATTCTCACTGATGATGAGGAATTGGCCAAGCGTGCCAAGCATTTGACGACACAAGCCAAGCTCCCACATCCGTATGAATTTATTCATGATGAAGTAGGTTACAATTACCGATGTCCCAATTTAAATGCGGCTTTACTCTGCGCACAGCTGGAGTATTTGGATGATATACTGGAGGACAAAAGAAACTTGGCGTCGGAGTATGCAAGGTTTTTTGAAGAGTTTGCACCCAACTTTCGTTTTGTCACAGAGGGCAATTTTAAATTGAGTAATTATTGGTTGAATTCATTGATTTTTGAGAATTCGGAATACAAAGAGGAGTTTTTGAAAAGAGGGGTAGAGTTGGGAATAATGGTTCGACCTGCATGGCGTCCCATGCACATGTTGGATATGTACAAGGATGCACCCAGAGGAGACATGTTCCAAACAGAATGGGTATACAATCATTTGGTGAATTTGCCAAGCAGCACAAGAAGAAGATGAAGAACAGGAACCATCCCGTATTGATTATCGCCGAGGCAGGAGTGAATCACAATGGTGATTTAACCAACGCATTAAAATTGATCGATGCAGCAGCAGAAGCAGGTGCGGATTTTGTGAAATTTCAGACTTTTAAAACCGAGTTGGTCGTCAGCAACAAAGCCCAGATGGCGGAGTACCAGAAGGTCAATATGAATCAAGACGGATCACAATGGGACATGATCAAAAAATTAGAAATCCCTTTGGATTGGTATCCACACTTGTTGCAGCGATGTGATGAACGCGGTATTCGATTTTTTTCGACAGGGTTTGATGAAGAGTCGGTAGACATGCTGCTTCAATGGAATCCTGGCTACATCAAAGTTCCATCCGGAGAAATGACGAATCTGCCTTTTTTGCGATTTATAGCAACAAAGAAAACCCCGATTATTATGTCGACGGGCATGTGCACCTTGGATGAGGTGAGGGCCGCTATGCAAGTGTTTTTAGATGGTGGGTTGAAGCGTAATGACATCATGGTTTTGCATTGCAATACAGAATACCCAACCCCCATGGAGGATGTTAATCTCGGAGCAATGCTGGAGATTGAGCAAAGTTTGGAAGTAAGCGTGGGCTACTCAGACCATACCCTAGGAATAGAGGCGCCATTGGCGGCCGTTGCTTTGGGCGCGGTTTGCATAGAAAAACATTTTACTTTGAGCCAAGAGATGGAGGGGCCAGATCATGTTGCCTCTTTAAATCCTGCGCAGTTGAAGAACATGGTGACAGGCATTAGAAATGTAGAGAAGATGATGAAGGGTTCTGGCAAGAAAGAGCCCTCTGCTTCGGAAAGTAAAAATATTGCCATCGCACGTCGCAGCATTCACGTAACGCGTGATTTGTCTGAGGGCGTTGTAATAGAAGCTTCTGATTTGATTGCCCTTCGCCCTGGGGACGGCATTAGTCCAATGGAGTGGGACAATATCGTAGGAAAGAGAACCAGTTGTTCGCTGGAGCAAGGGGATAAACTTACATGGGAAATGATCCAATGAAGATAGCTTGGCTCACCACTTCTCGCGCGGATTGGGGCATTTGCCTTCCATTGATTCACAAGTTGAAGAATCATCCCAATGTGGATTTGGAAGTAATCGCCACTGGCGCTCATCTGATGATTGAACATGGAAACACAATTGAAGAAGTGCGAAAGCTTGGATTGAGGGTTCATGAAGTGCCTGTTGTTCTAGACGGCAAGAATGCAGAATCTGTAGCCAAATCTTATGGAACAGTCGCTCAAGTATTTGCGGAGTTCTGGACACGTAATCAGGATTTCAATCTTGTTTTTGCGCTGGGTGATCGGTATGAAATGGCGGCGGCTTTGCTGGCTTCAATACCCTTTAGAATTCCCATTGCGCATCTTTGCGGAGGGGATGTTACAGACGGCGCTACGGATCAAATGTATAGAGACATGATCTCTATGATTGCTCAGTATCATTTTGCAACAGAAGACAAAAGTGCTGAGCGTATCCGACAATTGAAACAGCCTTATCATGATCAAGCAATTGCCAATGTGGGGTCATTGTCCATCGAACAGATGAAACAGCATGAAGGCATTGCCAGCGAAGAGTTTATGAGCAAGTGGGGCATTGATTTGAATGGACCTTTTTATTTGGTTACGCTTCATCCAGAGACCATGGAACTGGGAAAAAATCTTCACCATGTTAGTGAGTTTCGTTCTTTTTTGAAGCGGGCCATTGCTGCGGGTCAAGAACAGTGGTTGGTCACGCTGCCCAATGCGGACGCCGAGTCGGAATTGTGGCGGGGTATGTTGTTGTCCCTCTCATTTGAATACCCTGAACGGGTGAAATGCCAT
>CANHIV010000115.1 GCA_947460525.1 Flavobacteriales bacterium | reverse complement strand
TTGGAACTATCAAAACGCTCCTTCTCTTCCGCATCAGCGCCAATTTTGTGCGCATCAGCAATGACAAAAGGAGTTTCAATTTTCTTCTTCAATTTCTTTTCTATGGTAGAAGTTACTTCTGGATTCACCTCTGTCTCACCTGTCTTTTTCATAAAGTCTGTGCGAACTACATAGATGGTTCCTGATTTATCCTCAGCACCCGTACTATCCTTACCCGCCTTGATGACAGGAGAATATTCCTTTAAAGTTACCTCGTCGGTAATTTTTAATGCAGATTTCAGTTTCTCCTTGTCTACTTTATCTTCAAAAACAAGCGTGTAAGAAGCTCCGCCATTGAAATCCTTCTTGAATTCCAACGCATTCCAAACCAACCAAGTTGTTCCGGCAATAATGGCCAAAGAAACCAACTTCATCCAAGGTCCCTTTCTGAAGGAATTCAAAAACCAAATCGAAATTAAGTAGGCCATAATCATACCCGTAACAGGCGCCACTACAATGAAAATAGCGGTTGCTCCTACTACACCACCTCGGACAGCTTCCCATCCAAATGCGGCTACGAAAGCTCCTGCAAATCCACCTATTAAAGTATGTGACGAGGAAGATGGAATACCATACCACCATGTGATCAAGTTCCATGCAATTGCAGAAAGTAATCCCGCAAAAATCATGGGCAAGGGGTGCATCTCCGGAGAGGTGAACTGGTCTTGAACCGTTTTGGCTATGGTATTGGCAACACTGTGGTCCTTGAAAATAAAGAAGGCCACAAAATTAAAAAACGCTGCCCAAACCACCGCTTGAAACGGAGTAAGAACCTTTGTAGACACCACTGTAGCAATTGAATTGGCTGCATCATGAAATCCATTGATGAAGTCAAAAATCAAAGCCAAGGCAATGATGACAATTAAAAAAGTTGAATATTCCATCTTTGATTAAGAATTTTTGACCAAGATACTTTCTAATACGTTTGCTACATCTTCACATTTGTCAGTAGCGGTTTCTAAGCTACTCAAGACCTCCTTTTGCTTGATCAATACCATTGCGTTGTCTTGCTCAGAAAACAATCTTGCAATTGCCTCATCAAAAATATCATCTGCATGATTCTCCAAAGAGTTAATTCTTACGATCGCATCACGAACGCGCTGTGCATTGCGCATATTTCTCAAGTCACGAATTGCAGTATCGATTTCAACCACTTGTTTCAGCAAAACTTCACTCATCATTTCCATGGGTTTACTGAACTCAGTAACACCATACAATTGAATCCTAGAAGCACATCCATTGATATAATCCGCGATATCATCAATACTTGCCGCCAATGCGTGAATGTCTTCACGATCAAACGGCGTGATGAAATTATCAGCCAACTCTAAGAAAATCTTATGTGTCATTTCATCTCCCTTGTGCTCCAAATCACGGATATCTCGGATAATACCTGACAATTCATTCTTATCCTTAACCGTAAACAATTGATTGAATTTTTTTGCTTGCTCCACCAAATTGGCGGTATCCTCTGCAAAAAGGTCAAAGAACAATCCATTCTTCGGAACCATAAATGAGAAAAGAGAACTGATTTTCATATGTTTAATTTTTGGCAAACTACGGCCTGAAATGTTATGCCAATGTTAAGAACGTATTGCTTTAATGAAAAATAATCCGCAAGTAAAACTTACCCACCTTTACTATTGCTGAATTCGCACCAAGCCTGAAATTAAAGGACTCAATCAAAAACCAGGACAATTTCTAATCATCATTTGATACATTTCTTCATAACTTTCTCTTAACAAACTAGTAATTCACTGTTTACATATGTAGTCACCCTATCCTTTTAGTTTTGCCAACCATAAATTATATGTTATTCGAATCTTAACCACCTATGCGTTTCTATTGATTGGTCTGTTGGCCAGTGCGCAAAATTCAAACATTGGAACAAATAACAACAATGAAAAGCCCAAATCAGAGGACAAGAAATGGTATGAAAAAATGAAATGGAGTGGATACGCCCAATTCAGATACAACCGTCTTTTAGAAAACAACCCTGATTTCAAATGCGAATCTTGCGACAAATCATGGGGAGACAATCAAAGTTTCTTTTTTAGAAGAGCTCGCCTCACCTATCAAGGCTACGTTTCGGACAGAGTTTTCGCATACGTCCAAATGGATTATGCATCCACCATTAAATCAAAATCCGATCAAACAGAAAACTGGAACTTCATTCAGTTGCGTGACGCATATTTTGATTACGGTTTGGATGCAAAAAATGAGTACCGCATTCGCCTCGGTCTTACTAAGGTTCCTTTTGGATTTGACAACATGCAAAGTTCATCGGTTCGACTTCCAATGGATCGCTCCGACGCTCTTAACAGCGGCGCTCCAAATGAACGAGACATGGGTGCATTCTTTTTGTGGGCTCCTGAGAAAGTGCGTAAGCTTCAAAGAGACACGCTTACTTCCAATGGATTTAAAGGACATGGCGACTACGGTGTGTTCATGATTGGTATATACAATGGTCAAAGCGCCAACAAACCCGAGCTCAATGATCAGGTGCATATTGCAGCAAAATTGAGCTACCCAATAAAAATAAAATCTCAAATTATAGAGCCAGGCATAAGTGCCTTTGCGGGTAGATGGGTGATGGGTCCAGATCTATTAACCACAGGTGTTGGCTCAACTTCTGACAAAGAATATAATGATCAGCGCGTAGCCGTCGGTGTGATGGTGCAACCCAAGCCGATTGGATTCACCGCGGAATATACCAAAGGTGTTGGTCCCGAATTTAATGCCACTACAAAAACAATTGAAACCAAAAATCTCGAAGGAGCCTATGCAACGCTATCCTATCGTATTCACAATCAAAAAATAGGTGTCATCCAACCATTCTTTAGAGCTCAATATTACAATGGCGGCAAAAAACTTGAAAAAGATGCAAGACATTATCATGTTAACGAGTGGGAAGGCGGTGTAGAATGGATGGTGAACAAAGGAATGGAAATCACTGCATCCTATTTAAATGGTCATCGTCGCATGTCTGACCTTTCTGTTCAAGACTACAATGAAAAAGGACATTTGTTGCGTTTGCAAGTTCAATTCAACTATTAATAGACAGAGGCTATTTGTTAATCCAGCGTTATGCACATAGCGCTGGATTTTTTGTTTATATACAATTTTTTAATCTTCATCTAACATTGCGGTCACGTGATTTCAATCACATTGCAATTGAATGAAGCGCACGCATTACGAAGATACCAACCTACATCAATTGGCCATATTGTCCAAGTCCATTGGACATCCTGCCCGATTAATGATTCTCAAGACTCTGGCTGAAAAGGGAGGCTGGGTAGAAGGTGAAATTGTCAGTATACCTGACGTTGCGCCCACTACCGTGATCCAACACCTTAGAGAACTCAAGCGTGTAGGCTTGATCAAAGGGCGCATTTTTGGCGCACAATGCAAGTACGGACTTAATGAAGAAGTGTTGGAATTGTTCCAGAAACTTTGGTCAGAAATGATGGGAAGTATTCAACCTCCTTCAAGCACCTCTTAACAAAGCCTTAATTTCGCGGTCACAATCTCTTTTTCTAGATGGGCAAATTTTGCACCATGCTGAAAAAAATAGTTTTATTGTTGTCCCTTGTTTTGATACAAGGTCTATTTGCCGAGTCACAGGCACAAGATCTAAACGCCAAAACCTATGTGGCTTTTGGAAAAATCAATGAGCAAAAGAAAGGCGAACCGGTCATCGGCGCAATCGTAACTGCGGTTGGTACAGGATACGGAACCGTTTCAGATGTGATGGGTGAATACCGCCTTGAGCTCCCCAATGGCACCTATACTTTGGAGTGCCGATTGATGACTTACAAAACTATCCAAATCCCCAATGTTGTCATTCAAAATAAAAATGTAGAGATCAACATCGTTCTTGAAGATGATGCCAAAGAAGGCGGATTGCTGGTGATTCAAGACATTAGAAAAACAAACAACGAAGCGGCGGTCCTTATGGAGATGAAGGAAGCCAAGTCTGTGGTAAGTGGAATGAGCGCTGCTCAAATTTCTAAAACGCAAGACCGCGATGCTTCTCAAGTAGCCAGAAGAATTCCAGGGGTAACCATCGTTGACAACCGCTTTGTCATGGTTCGTGGACTATCCTCTCGCTACAATTCAACCATGATCAACGGAATCATTGCCCCATCGCTTGAATCAGACATGCGCGCATTTTCCTTTGACATCATTCCTTCTATGGCACTGGATCGTTTCCTGATTTACAAATCGCCAAGCGCCGATCTACCTGGAGAATTTGCCGGAGGCGCCATCAATGTCATCACCAAAAACATTCCCGATGACAAACTCAGCATTGATTTTAATTACACCACGGGATACCGTCAAAACACCACGGGCCAACCCTTTTTCACCAATGTAAATGACAATGCTGAAAAATGGGGAAATGGCGCGCAAGCCCGATCACTCAGCGATTCTTTTGTAGACAACGTTCGCAATGTTGAAAGTGTTGATGAGAAAATTGCATTGGGAAAATCTTTGGGCAATACTTGGGCGCTCAATGAAAACGCTGCTTCCCCTGATCAACGCGCTTCATTCACCATTGGCAATCGTTGGAAATGGCAAGACTTGCTCATCGGAAACTACACGGCCATCAATTACAGTAGAACGCGGATGTTGCAAGAAGGTGAAAGAATGGACTACAATGAATACGATGCCATTATTGGCAAAAGTGATACTGTCTTTCATTATAACGACAACAATTACATGGAAACTACTCAATTGGGGGTATTGAACAATTGGGGATTGCGCTGGAAATCCGGTAGTGCGGAAATTAAAAACTTCATCAACCAAAATGGACAGCAATCCAATATCCTTAGAAATGGAATCAATATTGAGGAAGGGAACTACAGAAAAGAATACAGCATGCGCTACACGCAACGTTTGGTGTACTCCGCTCAACTTGGATTCCAACAAAAGGTTTTCAATAGAAGAGGAAATGTATCCGGCTCATTCGGATTTGGAACTACGCAGAAGCAAGATCCAGACTGGAAGAGAATCCGTTACACCAAACCATTG
>CANHIV010000114.1 GCA_947460525.1 Flavobacteriales bacterium | reverse complement strand
TGAATTGTTTGAGGCGGTTAGAATAATCAATACATGCAAGAATGGACAATTGACACTCTCAAGGGAGCAATTGGATGCATTGAAGAAATTGATGCATGCGTTTTTGTTTGATGTGTTGGGCATTCAACAGCAGGCCAGCAGTGGTGATGTAGAGTTGCCCAATGTCATGATGGATGCGGTTTTTGAAGTAAGAAGAGAACTGAAAGAGAAAAAGGATTATGCAACAGCCGATTTGTTGCGCGATAGTTTTGCAAAAAGAAATATTGCTATAAAGGACACCAAAGATGGTGGCGAATGGAAGTATGAAAAGAAATAAAATAGTTGCCATTGTTTTATTGGCATTGATAGTATTGTGGGTAGTCGTTCAGTTTATGCCCAAAGGGTCACAGAAAACGAATGCGGCAACCACAACTCCAGAGGTAAAGATGGTAGAACCCCCTTTGTTCAAGGTGGATTCTGCGATGCATTTTTTACGTAGTCAAGTGGAAATGGGTCCTCGCGTTCCGTTGTCCAAAGGTCACAATGCTTGCGGAGAATGGATTGTCTCGAAATGCAAATCTTATGGTGCAGAAATAACGGAACAAAATACCAAAGTGACGGACTGGGAGGGCAATGCAACACCGGTTCGCAATATCATTGCCCAATGGGGAAAGGATAAAAAATCGAGGGTGATGTTGGCCGCGCATTGGGATACCCGATGGGTAGCGGACAAGGATCCTAAAAAAGAAAATCAAAAGAAGCCCATTGATGGCGCCAATGATGGAGCCAGTGGTGTAGCAGTTTTGATGGAATTGGCGCGGTTGATACATGAGCGTCAACCTGAAGTAGGTGTTGATTTGGTATTTTTTGACAACGAGGATCAGGGAGCGCCAGAGTGGTCGACTCTATCACCACAAGAATCCAACAAGACCTGGTGTTTGGGTTCTCAGTATTGGGCCAACAATCCGCATGATATTGCCAATGTCCGTTACGGAATTCTATTGGACATGGTAGGTGGAAAGAATGCAAGATTCAATATGGAGGCTACCTCAATGGCGGCGGCTGGTGATGTGATGGGTTGGGTGTGGAATCAAGCCAATCGATTGGGATATGGAGCTTTGTTTGTGAAAGAAGAAATTGGTGGAATCACCGACGATCATGTCTACATGAACCAAGCCGGGGTGAGATCAATTGACATTGTGGATATGCGACCCAGTACCATTGCTATGGGCATGGGCGGATTTGAATTCGGACATTTTCATCACGCGTTGAGCGACAATCTGGAGAACATTGATCCACAAGTAATAGAAGCCGTTGGAAAAGTTGTGGCTACTGCGCTGTACAACACCAAATAGGCTAGAAAAACTGAGTGATTTTTCGTAGGGGCTTTAACCACAGTGTATACCACTTGGGTTGAAGCCCATTTATTTTCCAAGACATTCTATCTTGTCTGTTGGCCTTGATGCGTTGTTTCCAAGAAACATTGCTGGCCCCACCCGTTTTCATGAGCGTAATTACCTTGGGCAAATAATTGGCGCTGATTTCATGCTTGTAAAGCAATCGCAGCATCATTTCATAATCCGCAGCAGACCCTT
This sequence comes from Flavobacteriales bacterium, assembly GCA_947460525.1. Lineage (GTDB taxonomy): Bacteria > Bacteroidota > Bacteroidia > Flavobacteriales_D > Sanyastnellaceae > CAMCTV01. The sequence continues at coordinate 3,519 of CANHIV010000114.1, read as the reverse complement.
GATTGATGATGAATGATCCGTACTGTTGATAGATCTTGGAACGAACAAAAAAAGTGGGGTGTGGCGGCATCCAACCCAACAAAAAGTTTTTCCTTTCAAAGGCACCAGAAATCCAATTGCGTTTTACTTGTCCGCTTTCTGCATCCACATATTGCAAATCGGCGTAAATGGAGTCGGCGTTTCCGAGTTGTTGAACGATGTCACTGATTACTGAGCTGTAGGCATAGGTGTCATCACTGTTCAATATTCCAATGAGATCACCGGTTGCGCATGAAAGTCCTTTGTTCATTGCGTCGTAAATCCCTTTGTCTTTTTCAGAAACTACTGTAGCAATTTGGCTTCGGTATTTTTCGATGATATCCAGCGTGCCATCGTTGGAAGCACCGTCAATGATGATGTATTCCAGATGGGGATAATCCTGTTGCAAAACAGATTGAATGGTCGCTTCTAAAGTTGAAACGCTGTTGAAACAAATGGTGATGATGCTAACCTTCATGTGCGAAGCTGAGTTGAGCAAGTTATGCGTAAATTTAACACATGCGAAAAATTTTATTTGGTTTCCTGATTTTGATGGGTATTGGTGCCCATGGTCAATTGAAAAATTTCAAGGGCATGCAAATGCGTTCTATCGGTCCTGCTGTAACCAGCGGTCGGGTGACCGCTATTGATGTCAATCAGCAGCAAGGGATCATGTATGTGGGAAGCGCTTCCGGTGGCTTATGGAAAAGTGAAAGTTGGGGAACGCAGTGGTCGCCCATTTTTGATGAGCAAACCACAACGAGCATTGGAGCGGTCAAAGTGTCCAAGGCGCATCCAGACATTGTGTGGGTGGGAACGGGAGAAGGCAATCCAAGAAATTCGCAAACTTCAGGAAGAGGGATTTTTCAAAGTAGAGATGCGGGCAAAACTTGGAAGTGCATGGGATTGGAAGAAACCAAAACCATCCACAGAATTTGTATCGATAACGAGGACAACGTCTATGCAGCTGCCATGGGTTCTGCCTGGGGACCCAATGCTGATCGCGGTGTTTTTTATTACAACAACAAAGCAGCCAGTTGGAAGAAGGTTTTGTATGTGAATGATTCTACAGGCTGCGCTGATTTGGTGATGGATCCATTGAATGACCAGAAATTATTTGCTGCGATGTGGCAATATGAACGCAAACCATGGAACTTTAATTCAGGCGGCAAGGGATCAGGGTTGTATGTTACATTGGATGGAGGTGCGCACTGGAAGCAATTGGGTGAAAAAGAGGGATTGCCCAAAGGACAGTTGGGTAGGATAGGAATAGCCATTGCTCCCTCTGATTCAAGAGTGGTATATGCGATGATCGAATCCAAAACCACTGCGTTGTACAAAAGCACTGATGGTGGAGCCAATTGGAAAATGGTAACGGACAAGGGCGTCGGAGATCGTCCTTTTTACTATTCAGAATTTTATGTAAATCCATCCAACGCCAATCATTTGATATACCTGCACAGCATCGTATCGGAAAGTATTGATGGAGGAAAAACCTGGTCGACGATGCTTCCCTATTATGGCGTGCATCCTGATCACCATGCTTTTTGGTGGAATCCCAACAATTCGTCAGAGATTTGGGAGGGCAATGATGGTGGGTTGAATGTGAGTCGTGATGGAGGTAAGAATTGGGAGTTTATCCCCAATCTTCCTTTGGGTCAATTCTATCATGTCCATTATGATTTGGATATGCCGTACCATGTCTATGGAGGTTTACAAGACAACGGGACTTGGAAGGGTCCTGCCTACGTTTGGCACAGTGATGGGATATTGGACAGTGATTGGCAGGAGTTGTATTTTGGTGATGGTTTTGACGCGATTCCCGATGCATCTGAGGACAATTGGGTGTATGTTTTATCCCAAGGTGGGAACTTGGCTAGGGTCAATGCTGAGACAGGTGCTGAGCAAAGTATCCAGCCTGTGCATCCTGAAGGTGTGCCTCTGCGTTTCAATTGGAATACGGCCATCAGTGAGCAACCCAATGCAGACCCAGCCATTTATATCGGAAGTCAGTTTGTACATTATTCCGTCAACCATGGTCAGACTTGGGAAATTATTTCACCGGATTTAACCACCAATGACACCTTGCGTCAAAAGGCATACAAGAGTGGAGGTTTGACCACCGATGCCACCTCAGCGGAGAATTATTGCACCATTTTATGCATTGCTCCGCATCCTAATAATAAGAATGAAATTTGGGTCGGAACCGATGATGGACAAGTGCAAGTGACAAGAGATCATGGACAAACGTGGAGCAATGTTACCGCCAATATCAAGGGCTTACCTAAGAATGCTTGGATTCCTCAAATTGTATTATCAACCAAAAATAGCAACGAAGCGTGGGTAGTGGCCAACAACTATCGTCAGAATGATTGGCAGCCTTATTTGTTTCATACAACAGATGGCGGAAAGCATTGGAAAAATGTGGTGGAGAAGAGCGGAATGACCGGACATTGCTTGAGTGTGGCGCAAGATGATGAACAGCAAGATTTGGTATTTTGTGGCACTGAACATGGTTTGTTTGTTTCCATGGATCACGGTGTTTCATGGGAGAAATGGACGCACAACTATCCATCTGTTCCTACCCAGGATTTGCGCATTCATCCCACAGAAGGCGATTTGATCATTGGTACTTTTGGTAGAGGAATCTATATTCTTGATGATTTGAATCCATTGCGAGATGCAATTTTCAATAAGAAAAACAACATTCAAAATAAGTTGGTGGTTTATCGTCCACAACCTGGATTTGAAGTTTCTTATCGTCGTCATTTGGGACAACGCTTTCCTGGGGATCGTTATTTTTCAGGAGACAATAGAGAGAATGGTATCAAAGTGCATTGCCATGTTCCATTGCAGCCTGTAGCAGAGGGTAAAGAGAAGGAGAAGATGAAGATCAGCATTCTTTCTGGCACTGATACGATTCGCGTTTTTGAACAAGAGCCAGATTCTTTCCTGACTACTGTTCATTGGTATTTTGACACCAATGGCTTTCCATATCCTTCACGAGGAAAAAGAGAAAAGTCCAAGATGCCTCCAGGCGGTGGATGGCGAGTAGCCCCAGGTCGCTATCAAATGGAAATCGCCTATGGAAAGGAGAAAGTACAAACGGACATATGGGTAGAAGAGGATCCTCGGGTTCGATTTGAACCGACTTTTTATCAGGAGCAAAAGAGGTTATACGGTCAATGGAAATCTGTGATGTTGGAATTGGATGCTGAAGTTGAAAAAGTGAAGGCTTCCAAAGAATTGATGAGTTGGTGTTTGGAGAGCATGAAATATCTACCTGACAGCGTGCAAAAACCTGTCAAGGCTTTGTCAGACAGTTTGAGCAAATCGTGGAATGCTCAATTGGACAAGGTATTCATGAAGGAAGGCTTGAATGGTATTCAAGATGACAGCAAGGTGATCAGTGGCAGGTGGTGGACGCCTTATGCATTGTTGAGCTCTGAAATGGAGTTGCCTGGGAAGAATGCAGTGAATGCCATTGCTGTATTGAACAAT
>CANHIV010000113.1 GCA_947460525.1 Flavobacteriales bacterium | reverse complement strand
CCCGAAGTGGATTGGCTTTCAAGCACGGCATCACTGTGCTCAACACCCCTGGTACCATTGACGCGGATTATCGCGGCGAAATCAAAGTGTTATTGGTCAACCTAAGCCATTCACCTTTCACCGTAGAACCTGGAGAACGTGTGGCGCAAATGGTTTTGGCCAAGCATGAAGTATTGTCTTGGAAAACAACAAAAGAACTTCCTTCCACCGAACGTGGTGCTGGTGGTTTTGGAAGTACTGGAGTAAAATAAATTAGTATCCTGCCTTTTCGCGAACACGCTGCAACGTAGCACTAGCAACGGTTCTCGCCTTGTCTGCACCTTGCTTGAGTACATTGTTCAACTCCGTTGGATTGGACATCCATTGGTTGAATTGTTCTCGCTCATTTTTGAATCGATCCAATATCGCACCCAACAAATCCTTCTTGGCGTGTCCCCAGCCGTATCCGCCTGCGGTCAACTTATCGCGCAATTCTTGGGCAGTCTGATCTCCGGCAATCAATTGCATCAATGCACAAATGGCATTGGCGTTAGGATCCTTAGGGTCTTCCAAAGCGGTGCTGTCTGTGGCTATTTTCTTGTTGATGACATCCTTCAATTCTTTTTCAGGAAGAAAAATATTGATGAAGTTGTCATAGCTCTTGCTCATCTTCTGTCCGTCAATTCCCGGAACGTACATCGTGTCCTTGTTCAACTTCACCTCAGGCACCACCAAAGTTTCACCGTAAATGCGATTGAAGGTACTGGCGATGTCGCGCGTAATTTCTAAGTGCTGCACTTGGTCCTTTCCTACTGGGACCCAGTTCGCATCGTACAATAAAATATCCGCAGCCATAAGGACAGGGTAAGTAAACAAACCCGCATTCACATCGGCCAAGCGATCACTTTTGTCTTTAAAACTGTGGGCATTGGCCAACATCGGAAAAGGCGTCAAGCAAGACAAATACCAGCAAAGCTCTGTCACTTCAGGAACATCGCTCTGTCTATAGAAAACAGATTTATTCGTATCCAACCCCATCGCCAACCAAGTAGCAGCAACGGCCAAGGTATTTTCTCTCATCTTAGCCCCATCTTTGATTTGGGTCATCGAGTGAAAATCTGCGATGAATAAAAACGACTCATTGCCTGGCGTTCTACTCATTTCGATCGCAGGCAAAATAGCACCCAAGATGTTCCCCAAGTGTGGGACATTGGTGCTCTGAATTCCAGTTAAAACACGTGACATGTTGCAAAGATAGGAACTGTCGGAATCCAATGAAGTCTTATTATCTTAGCGCCATGGGATTTGTATTTGGAAAAAAGAATTATATCCTCTTGGGAATTGGCTTGGCCATTCTCTTTGTAGGTTACATGTTAATGAGTGGCGGAGCGGCTACCAGTGCGGAAGAGTTTAATGCAGAGGAGCTTTTTAGTGCTCGACGCATCACCCTAGCGCCCATTGTCGTTCTATCGGGTTACCTGGTTGTTGGCATTGCCATCATGTACCGCGATAAAAAATCCAATGACTTAGCGAAGTCTGAGGAAAGTAATATTTCGAAGAAACGCTAACCCTACTCCGGTGACCATTTTAGAAGCGATAATCATCGCCATCGTGGAGGGCATCACAGAGTTCCTTCCAATATCCAGCACCGGTCACATGATCATTACCCAGGCCATATTGGGCGTGGAATCCGATCAGTTTACCAAAGCCTTTACCGTTATCATTCAGTTCGGCGCCATCACGAGTGTTTTGGCCTTGTACTGGAATCGTTTTTTTCAGTCCATTGATTTTTATTACAAACTTTTGGTGGCCTTTATTCCCGCTGCCATCTTTGGATTGCTACTGGGAGATTACATCGACGACATGTTGGAACAGGTAGATGTAGTGGCCATTTCATTGATGTTGGGCGGTTGGATTTTGATCTATTCCGATAAGTGGTTTGCCAAAAATTTCGATTCTCCAGAGGCCCCCGTTACATCCAAAAACGCATTGGTCGTTGGATTGTTTCAATGCATCGCTTTGATACCCGGCGTTTCCCGCTCTGCGGCCACCATCCTTGGTGGAATGACCATGGGTTGGAACCGCAAGCAAGCTGCGGAGTTCAGTTTTTTCTTGGCTGTTCCCACCATGTTTGCTGCATCGCTAAAGAAAACCTACGATGTTGTAAAAATCGACTACCACATCATCACCGACCATTGGGGCATTATGCTTTTGGGATGTGTGGTTGCGGCAATTGTTGCCTTCTTGTCCATCAAAACATTGATGGTCATGCTGCAGAACAAAGGCTTCGCTGCCTTTGGCTGGTACCGTGTAATTCTTGGCGGAACCATCCTCGCGCTTTTGATGGCCCGTGTGCCGTTGGAGATTATGGATTAGGTTTGAATTGTTCCAATTACCGCATTAACCTGAAATCTTTGGGTTTTGACTTAATCATGCTGACAAGGCATAAATTATAGGAGTTATCGCATAAGACTATTCTTAAGCTCGCGTTTATATTTGAAAAATGACCGAGAATGTTTACGGGATAATTCCGTACATTTGTAAACAATTGAATAATGAAAATGCCTACATCCGAACATGCACGATTTGATGCGCGACTCCCAAAAGCACAAAAAGAGTTCTTTGAAAAAGCTGCTTCTTTAGGTGGTTTTAGAAGTTTGACAGACTTTATCATTTTAACGGCGCAAGAAAAAGCAATCGAAATCATCAAAGAAAAAGAGCAGGTCATTGCTTCAGAAAGGGATAGTAAAATATTTTTTGATGCAATAACAAATCCAAAGGCACCATCTAAAACACTCAAAAATGCCTTAAAAGATTACAACGCCTTTGTTTCGAAATTTAAAATATGATTGCCCTTTTAGACAAAAAACACAATCGAGAAAATTTTGATTGTGGCAATCTGCTTTTAAACAATTATCTGAAAACACAGGCCGGGCAAGACATCAAAAGAAAATTATCCGCTTGTTTTGTTTTATCGAACAACAAGGAAATCATCCAAGGATACTACACCCTATCAAATCACAGCATTCCTCTTGATTTTTTCCCTAAGCAGATTCAAAAAAAACTTCCACCATCCTATAGGTCAATACCCACTACATTACTGGGAAGACTTGCCGTGGACAAGAATTTTCAAAATAAAGGAATTGGCAAAATCCTTTTAATTGACGCTTTGAAAAGATGTTATAAAGTATCAAAAGAAATGGGGTCATTCGCTGTCGTCGTTGATCCAATTGACAGGAGCGCAGCGATGTTTTATCAGAAATATGATTTTATATCCTTACCTGATAGCAAAAAAATGTTCATCCCCATTCAAACTCTTCAGCAATTATTCGGATAATATGACACTAAATATTGACCAAAAAACAAATTTCAAACTTTCAATACTTCTATTATCTCTCTTCGCTTCCAAATTACTGTTAAGCGGATGTTCTCTCTCTCCAAACAATTCTTCGTACCCGAAAACCGAAGCGTTGCAAGAAGGAGATTTGCTCTTTCAAGATCTAAATTGCGGTGAATTGTGCGATGCGATAGAGGCCGTTACAGAGGGAGTTGATGGCAAAGATTTCTCTCACTGCGCGATGGTGGTGAAAATCAACGATACCCTAAAAGTAGTAGAAGCCATTGGGGATAAGGTGCAAGTGAACACGCTAAAAGATTTCTTCGCAAGAAGCGGGGATACGGCATCGGTTCAAAATATCACTGTCGGTAGAGTTTTGGAAAAATACCAACCCATCGTTGCAAAAGCTGCAATGAAAGTCAAAGAATATATCGGTCAGCCCTACGATGATGCTTTTTTAATGGACAACAACAGTTGGTATTGCAGTGAATTGCTGTATGACGCATTCAAAGAGGCCAATGACGCCCAAGAATTTTTTGAGCTAAATCCCATGACCTTCAAGGATCCCAAAACCAATGATTTTTTTCCTGCATGGGTAGACTATTACCAACAACTGAATCAAGACATTCCAGAAGGAAAACCCGGTATCAATCCAGGACTCATTTCGAGATCGGATAGAGTTCATATTGTTCCCCTGAAGCTTTTTAAGCATTGAGTTCTCAATACCTCATTACTCCCCTACTCTTTAATTATCCAATTAGCGTCCCAATACTATAAAGCAAAAGTTGTAACTTTGAATATGTCTCAAAAGAAGCTTTATATAATCAGCGGTTGCAATGGTGCTGGAAAGACTACTGCTTCTTTCAACATTCTTCCTGAGCTATTGAATTGTAAAGAATTTGTAAATGCTGACGAAATTGCCCGTGGACTTTCTCCTTTTCAACCCGATAAAGTCTCAATCGAGGCTGGAAGGCTTATGCTTCTTAGAATTGATGAACTTTTAAGATCAAATCAAGACTTCTCTTTTGAAACAACACTTGCAACCAAATCATTTGTAAATACTATTGAGCGAGCAAAAAAAGAAGGGTATTACATTACACTAATTTTCTTTTGGTTGGAATCGGTCGAGCTCGCGAAAGACAGGGTGATAAAAAGAGTATCTGAAGGAGGTCACGGTATCGCACCTTTGGTAATAGAACGCAGATACAAAGCTGGTATTAAAAATCTTCTTACTTTGTATTACGATAAAGTGGACTCCCTATTCATTTATGATAACTCCTCAATCGATTCAGAATTAATTGCTGAAAAAGAAATAAGTGAAAATTCTTTCACCGTTTATAATCGTGAAAAATTCAACAAATTAAAATCCATCACCAATGAATAATAAAGAAAAAGACATCTTAAAAGACAAAATCAAAAAAGCGATTAAACTGTCCTCTCAAAAATTGATTGAGAAAAAACGAGCATTGGGTCAAAAATTGGTCATCAGCGAAGGTGGAAAAATCAAAGAGATTAACCCCTAATCATTACCCCTTACTTCCTTCATCTCCTCATCCCTTCTCTTCCTCTCCTTCAAAATCAACCCCAACGCAAAAGTCGATTGGGAAATATAACCTACTCATTCTCGGTCTGCGATAATTAATTGAATTAATCGCCGCATATTTGCGGTGATTAAATTGTATATTTACCGCAAATGTCAAAAGTGAATAAGTACATCTACGAAAATAAAAACTGGACAGACTTTGTTTGGCAGGACGCGGAAATCAGCAGCATTTTCGGTGAGGTG
>CANHIV010000112.1 GCA_947460525.1 Flavobacteriales bacterium | reverse complement strand
GTTCGACCGTTAACGTGGTGTTCAATAAAAATACACCCTGATAAGCCCAATCTTGCAAATCGGTTCGGGTACGATCTATTCCCAAATCATCTTTTAATTCCTTGAAAATGTTGCGCAAGGACGGCGGGATTTTAATGCCTTCATTGACCGAAAAAGCCAAACCGTTGGCCTCTCCATCCCCGTGATAAGGATCTTGTCCAATAATCACTATGCTCACTTTGGAAAATGGCGTAGCATTGAATGCCGAAAATATCTGCGGCCTTGGGGGAAAAGAAAAAGGTTGAGCATATGCCTGCTCAACCTTCTCTGTAATTCTATGCCATCGGTCATTTAAAAAAGCTCCGCTTAACTCGCGCTGCCATTCTAAATCCTCAATGTAATCTTCTAATCTCATGAATGGGCAACCACCAATTTTTTGGTTACAAATGATCCATTGTTCTGACGAACACTCAAATAGTAAACGCCATTGGCCCAAGATGAAGCATCAAACGTCAATTGAGACGAATTGAAATTCTGAGATGCTACTTGACGACCATTGCTATCAAAAACAATCGCTTGTTGTATCCAAGGGTTGTTGGCTACCTGAACTTGGAAAGTGGTTTGAATCAAAGTAGGATAAACCACGACATCATCAAACTGCAACTCTTCATTCACACCGATGGGTTGACATGGCAAAGCGCTGGTTCCCTTGGTTGCACCATTCAAAGTCAACCATCCCAAGTTACCAGGATCTAACCAAACCTTCAATTTTTGATTGGCTGCGTTTGGATTGAAATTGCCTGTCCAATGCTTGGCCATTCTGCCATAATAGTCGGGCGACGTTGGCGTATTGCAAAACGATCCACCACCTGTCAAAGTTCCAATGATTTGATGGCTAGGTGAGAAAATGGGTGATCCTGATGATCCTCCTTCGGTTACACCATGCTCTGTTTCTGTCGCCATCCAAACGGTTCTCCAGTGACGATCAGAAGCCTGCCAAGTTCCTTTGGTTACTTGTGAAGCATGTGAGATTTTCATGTAATCGCCGGCAGGATGATGAATGCAAACGGCCTTGGCACCATACAACGAGTCAGGAATGGCTGCGGGAATATTGTCTGTTGCGTCCCAACCTGCATAATAAACGGTCCAACTGGCAGGTATCGCATCTTGCAATTCTATCAAAGCAAAATCAGATCCGGTAGCACCTCCTCCATCATTGGAATCTGCGCGCAAATAAAGTCCCGTTGAATTTTGTGTCGTTGAACCTAGTCCTGTGCCACAACCGCTTTTGGCAAAATTGAATCTTGCTGAAGAAGCCAATAAATCAGCATCAGAAGAACTCTCCGTGCAATGCATCGCTGTCAAAACATAGCCTTTACAATCCATAGCAGTGTTGTTCACCAATGTACCCGAGCACAATCCCGCGCCACCAGACATCACCAAACTCAAACGAACTACCGCATGCTTTTCATTGGCCCAAGCATCTCCTTCTGGACAATTCACATCCACTTCACATGGATCACTTTCTACGTTCTTGAATTGTTCCGCACGAGGATCTTGAATCATGCGGTAAAAGTGCAACATACCACGAGTCTCCAAACGCACATTGCCTACAACACCAGCAGGCTGACGGTATTCTAAAATGGCCGCATCACCATACACCTCAGGTGTTCTGAAAATATGATGCGATTTGTTTTGATCCGAAGTGAATGGACCCTCTAACCAAGATTTGTCCGCTGAATACAGGTACAACTCTGCTCCTTCAGGCAAGTTGTAATAACTAAATACAACACCCAAAGCCAATGCTCCTGGACTTTGAAATGCATACAACCAACGTTTGCTGCCATCCGCATTGTACTCCCATTCGCCTATGGAACTCATGTCCAATTGCATGGGGACCCACACCGCATTCATGCTCATGCCTCCTTGCTTCTCTTCTTCAATGGAAGACAAGATCAATTTCTCATTGTCAAAATTGGATATCACATCCATTTGAAGTTCCTGAGAATTCGCCGTGAAAGTCATAAAAGCGACAACCCCACTTGCGATAAAAATTCTAGATAAAATTTTTCTCATTTTTTAAATTTCCTTGGTTTTGGTGCCGAAAGATAAAGTAGCTTAGCGCTGTTTGATGTTAAACCAGAAAAAAATATCCAAAGTGTTGCTGCGGGCCTTCATTGGGCCCTTTATCGTCACCTTCATGGTTTCGCTTTTTGTCTTTGAATTGCAATTTATCTGGCTCTATATCGATGATTTAATGGGCAAAGGCCTGAGCGTTTGGATCATCTTACAACTCCTATTATTTGTATCCGCCAGAATTGTCAACATGGCGCTACCCTTGGCCATCTTGATGTCCAGCATCATGACCATCGGTGCGCTTTCGGAACACAATGAGCTCACCGCCATGAAAAGCGCGGGCTTGAGTTTGGGTAGAATTTTTATACCCCTCATTATTTTCATCGGGGGTTTGTCTATTGTTGCCTTCTTTTTTGCAAATAACATTTGGCCCATTGCCAATTTGAAATACCGGACGCTACTCTTCTCCATCGTTCAGCAAAAACCAGCATTGAGTTTGACCGAGGGGCAGTTTTATGATGGCATTGAAGGCATCAGTATTCGGGTAATGAAAAAGAATACCGAAACTGGCGAGCTCCAAGACATATTGATTTATGATCACCGAGATCCCGGACGAGGAAACAGAACCGTTATTAGAGCCGAAAAGGGCAACATGCAGCAAACGGATGATAAGCGCTGGTTGATTCTTCAAATGCAAAATGGGGTAACGTATGACGAATTGGATGAGAAGCGATCCAGACATCCCAAGCATCCCGCATTATCTTCTAAATTTGATCAAATGACTTTGCGCATTGATATTTCTTCCTTGTTCTTTAGCAAAGACGATGAGGAGGTATTCAAAAACGCCTTTGAAATGATGACCATCAATCAGTTGGACAACGCCCTTTTGGGCTTTGATGCGGAAGTAGATAGCATGAACCAACATTGGAAAATCAACAATGAGAAAAAACTGCGTTTGGTAGAACCCATCTCTGAAATCGCGCCATCGCCTGTTTCCTTGCAATCGCAAATGCCGTTGACCATTCAATCCAAAACCATTCAATCTGCCATTGATGCTACCCGCAGAGACATGGTTCAAATTCAAAAGATTAAAATAGAAAAAGAGGACTTGTTGAGATTTGCCAATCGACACAAAATAGAATGGCACCGAAAATTCTTCTTGGCCATATCTTGTTTTGTTTTATTCTTCGTGGGCGCCCCGTTGGGAGCAATTTTGCGCAAAGGCGGATTGGGATTGCCTTCTGTTATTGCATTGCTGCTGTTTATCCTGTTTGAAATGCTCACCATTGCAGGAGAAAAAATGGCCAAAGCATTTATCATCGAACCGTGGGTAGGCATGTGGATTTCCACTTTTGTCATGGTTCCCATTTGTATCTTGGTCATGTATTCTGCCAATCAAGAAAAAAGTTGGAACATCCCCGACTTCAAATCTTGGTTCAAGAAAAAAAGCAAAGCCCAATAAAATGCATGTTCTTCAATTGTGTCACAAGCCTCCACTTCCCGCCAAAGACGGGGGGTGCATTGCCATGAACAATTTAACACAAGGTCTAATTGAAGCGGGTCACAAGGTGAAGATCTTAACCATTTTCACCCACAAACATGATTTAAAGCTAGATGAACTTTCTCCTGATTACATTCAAAAGACGGATATAGAAGGTGTTCATGTAGATACGCGCATCAACTTTGTAGATGCGTTCACCGCGTTCATGACCAATGACAGCTACCATGTCAACCGTTTTTTCAGTCCCGACATGGACATTAAAATTGATAGGCTGTTGCGCAACCAAAGTTTTGATGTGATTCATTTGGAAAGCTTGTTCATGACGCCTTACATCGGGACAATTAAACGTCATAGCCGCGCCCCCATCATTTTAAGAGCACACAATATTGAGTACACCATTTGGGAGAAAATTGCCATTGGCACCAAGAATCCCATTAAAAAATTGTATTTGAATTTCTTGGCGAAACAGCTAAGAGAATATGAACTGATGATGTTCAATTCAGTTAATGGCATTGCCACCATTTCAGAATCGGATAAAATTAGAATGCTTCAGCTCGGCGTTAGAAAACCCATAAAAACGGTTGCTTTTGGTATCGACTTGGACCTATACCCTTGCAGTGCGACATCGAGCAATACCAGTGTTAAACTCTTTCATCTCGGTGCCATGGATTGGGAACCCAATGTTGAAGGGCTGACATGGTTCATTCAAAAGGTATGGCCACACATCCACCAACAATTTCCCCATCTCACGCTGCATTTGGCGGGTAGAAATATGTCTCCTGAATTCAAAGCCATCCAAGCTACCCAGGTATTTATTCAAGGCGAAATTGAAGATGCTACGAAGTACATTCAGGAGCACGACATTATGGTTGTTCCCATTTTGTCTGGTGGCGGTGTGCGAGTAAAAATTATTGAAGGCATGGCTTTGGGCAAGGCCATCATCAGCTCTACAATTGGTGCCATTGGCATTGATTACAAGGAAAAAGAGAACATCCTCATTGCGGATACGGCCGCGGAATGGATAGAAGCCATTGATGCTTTGGTAAACAAAGTTGGAAAAAAAGAGCGCCTAGAGCACAACGCTCGACTGTTTGCAGAAACCCATTTCGATAACCGCATCATCACCAAAGAACTGATTCAGTTTTACAAAGAAGTGCAGCGATGAAAATGGTGGTCACCCTGTCCCGTATTCCATTTCCCTTGGAAAAAGGAGATAAACTTCGCGCTTATCATCAAATCAAATCGCTCATAGAAGCCGGACATGACGTGCACATCGTCTGTTTTCATTTTGAAAAAGCCGTGCCTGAAAATATTTTAGCATTGGAGAAATTGGGTGGTCATTGGCATTGGATTTCTCTTGCAAAAGCAGCCGTTCCGATAGGTATTCTCAAAGGCATTTGGAGTCATCATCCATGGCAGGTATTGCTCTTTCATCAACAGCATGCGCAAAAGAAATTTTCGGAAATCATCAAAGAAATTCAGCCAGATGTGCTTTACTCGCAAATGATCCGAACCGCTGAGTACACCAAGCATTTTCATGACATCCC
>CANHIV010000111.1 GCA_947460525.1 Flavobacteriales bacterium | reverse complement strand
TCCTTTTGCTTCGCATTGCCTATCAAAGGAAACTGATACTGAAAAGAGAAATCAGGACGAATGTCTTGTACAGAAACCCAATTGTCAAAACGGCTATTGTAAGTCTGTGTATTCCCAAAATCCAAGTTTCGGTGATAACCCAAAGAGCCAAACATAAATGCACCATTCACCCCAACCGACAATTGATGGCCTACCCAATGCGCACTGTCCTGTCCCCAAGCCCATTTGCGTGCAGCACCAAATATAAACTGATGAATGCCCCCTTCTCCACTGTGCAATTGCTGACCACCCACAGAATCATTGACCGTAAAAGACTGTCCAAAATTGTACCCCATTCTGCTGAAGGTATTTACGCCCATAGCAAAACCGTACTTGGATCCTTGTTGCTTAAAGCCCATGGCCATTTCTCCCCATTGACCTGATCTAAATACCCCTGAAGAAGGCTGGTACTTGCTCTCTGACACCCATCCACCGGCTTGAAAAGTAGTCTCTTTCAACAACGCATAACTCGCAGCGCTGTTCAAATTGACAATGTTATAATCACTAGGAAACAAAGAGGCGCCGCCCAATGCTCTGGCTGAAGTGTTGTCACCCATAGCCACCTCACCAACACCCCATCTGGTGAACGGATCATTAATGGTATACTGCGCAGAAAGAAATCCCGCTACCATGATTAACCAACCCGTCAATAATATTTTACGCATCCATCCAAGCTTTTAATCCATGCAAATTCAAGTAGGGAATCTTGTCCCATTTTGCAGGTACATCAATTTCCAAATGTACGACATCTGATCCCGTTAAAACGACACGATTCACATGGTACAATTGACAAAAATATGTAATCCAATTCTGTTGCTCCATCTGCCAACCTCTTTTGCCTCCCTCCCAAATATTCTGTAGCGTACCTCTCTTTTCGATGTTGGTTTCCCAATTCACCAAGGGAAGCTTCTCTGTAAAATGATGCATGGCTCGCCAACGCATTTCCAATCCTGGAACAATTGAAAGTCCAACTATCTCTTGCCCATCTCGCAATGTATACGTAACGCAAGTTCCCATGTCGACAACTAAAATCTTGTTCTCACTTGGAAAAAGGTGCGCTGCGCCAAGCACCGCGGCAATACGATCTACGCCCAAAGAAGCCTTTGTTTCATACGCCCAAGTCCATCCCTCCAATTCATTGGTCGCAAGCGACTTTCCGAGAGAAACAAAATCCAAAGGCAATGGGTTTCCCACTGAACAAAAAGCAATCAATGGCTGTTGCCATTTCTCCCAATACAGGGACCATTCCAAATTAAATTCAGGGTAAGTCCAATGCTTGATTTCGACGCACTCTTCGTTTAAAAAGAGTCCAGATTTGATGGAGGTATTTCCCGCATCTATCACCCACCGATATGCGCCAAGACTACTGTCCATACAACACAATCACTTGGCCACGGGCCTCAATGGGCCTATCGGTGCCCTTTCGATATCGTATATAATAGACGTAAGCACCTTGCGGAACAGGATCCCCTTCCAAATCCTTGGCATCCCATCCTTCATTGTAATCATGTCCTTCGTACAAAACGTCGCCCCATTTGCTGTAAACGTACATCTCAAAAAAGTCCAGTGGTGCAAATGAAATAACAGGCTTGAAAACATTGTTCACCCCTCCTACCATCATGGCATTGGGAATAAAAATTTTCGGGGCCTGCAACATTTCCACTGTATTGGAAAATGCTGTAAACGCAGTATCTGGGAAGTTGGCCGTGGGATTGGCAACAGCTTCGATGCGGTAGTAGAACAAACCGTCACTCATGTACAAAGAATCCACATCATCGTAATGTCCCAGTTGGGTCGGGTTGAATTCTAGTATTTTGGTAAAAGAACCGTTCTTGCCAATTTTTCGGTAAATATTGAATTTATCCATACCATTGGTCCAAACTTCATAAGGGGTCCATTGAATGGCATTGACATCTGCATCATCATAGACCAATCCCTCCAACAAAATGTTCTTTCCAATATTGGTAATGGCTGTGGTATCGATGCACTCATTGATGATGGCTACACGAAATTGATAAGAGAAGTATTGCGGATTCATATTGGAAACCGTGAATACAACGGGTACAACATTATTCTCCTTTGCTGGCACGTCCACATTCATCCATTCCTCAAAGAAATCATTGTAATACTGGAGATAATAAAAATGAGGATCGGCAGTCAACGAAGATTGAACAGTCACCTCAATTTCATTGTCTTCTGTTACAGAAACCGAAGACAAATAATTCATTGCTGGCGGGGTGGGATAATTCAGCGTAATGGATTGCACGTTGCTAATTGCAAATAATCCATCATTGCTCACCGCCATGACATAAAAACTATGATCCAAGCTTACATAATTGTTCAAGTTGTGCAGCCATGAAATGTAATTGGAAGGAACAGTATCAATGGCAGAAAAATTACCTGAAGCTTCTGCATGGTACAATACATAAAAAGCAATGCCATTTTCCCAACCGGTGTAAGGAGTCCATGTCAATGTAATTTTATCTGTGCATGGCGTTTGAACCAAAGGAGTCAATAACATGGAGCAATTACAAGTGTTTCCCGTTGGGCTGGTATTGGGACTTGGGGGTGTTCCTGTAAGACAACCATCAAATGCAGAAAGCAAATAGCATCCCGTTTGGGTTGCACTATTCACTGTGAGATCAACAAATGAAGTAACACTAGACGCAACAGTATCCAAAACCGTTACGCCGCCACCTGAACATCTATACAAAATATACCCGTCAGTGTCTACCGAAGTACTGGCATTCCAAAAAACTTGAGGATGCCCTTGGGTAACACTCACCGAGGTAACCAAAGGAATGGCGGGCGGCGTTTGATCAAAGAAAATTCCGGATGCAATATTGCTCACGTTGGCACAAACTCCCTGATTGGCATATAAAACAAAACTCAATGGGTCACCACATGTAATCACTTCCATTGAGGTGTCGTTAACATAAAACGGAATGGTCATGATGTTGTTCCATGAATTGGATCCATTGTCCCAAGCCATGGTATAATTGCTTGCTGCCGTTCCTGTCCAATTGAGGTTAACAAATCCTTGAGGATTGGTAGAAGAAACAGCCGTCAGATACGTATTGCAGAACGTGAGTCCCGGATCTGCCATCATATTTCCTCCTGGGCTTGAATACTCCACTACAACGTAATAGCAGATGGGATCATTGTTGGCATTGTTTACGCCATCAATAAAAAAAGGAGTTGTCAAATTCATCACCTGACCCAACTCCGTGAAAGCGCCACCGCCTACTGATGCAAATATGTGATAAGAAACAAACTCGTTGTTGGGATCTTGGGGAATGGTCCACTGGATAGTAGTAGCGCCTGTGACATCAACTTGCGAGCAATCGATATCCGGCGACAATACTTGCCCAAGCATTGTTTGCCAAAGCAACCCACTCAATATGACCAAAAAAAATCTCATTTATGTCAAAAACACGTTCAGTTTATTCTTCGCTTCCAATAACTCCACCATGGTTTGTCTAACCACTTCTCCTGCAGAAATCAAATTATTCATTCGTGCAGAAACTTGTCCTATCTCCAACTCACCTTCCAATAAATCGCCTTCAAACATCCCTTTCTTGGCTCGACCTCTACCCAATAACGTTTTAAGGTCCTCAATTGTTGCATGGTCCAGATAGGCTTGCTTCACTTGATCCGCAAATGGGCTATTCAATAACCGGACTGGCGTTAGTTCTTTTAATGTCAATTGGGTGTCTCCCTCTTGGGCATTTAGCACTGCTTGTTTAAAGTTCATGTGCGCTGAACTTTCATGTGTCAAAACAAAACGAGAACCCATCTGCGCTCCAGAAGCGCCAAGGGCCATCACCGCCAACATGGACCTGCCATCAGCAATGCCTCCTGCAGCAATGACTGGAATCGTAACCGCATCCACAACTTGAGGAATCAAGCACAAAGTAGTTGTTTCTTCGCGTCCATTGTGACCACCAGCTTCAAATCCTTCGGCTATCACAGCGTCACAGCCTGCATCCTCAGCCTTTTTAGCAAACTTTGCACTCGACACCACATGCATCAATACCCTACCCGCCTCTTTGAAAGTAGGCGCATAGAGCTTGGGATTACCGGCTGATGTAATGACAACTGGAACTTCCTCTTCGATGATAATTTGAATGTGCTCCGCTACTTGTGGATAAATCAATGGAAGATTTACTGCAAATGGTCGAGTGGTAGCTGCCTTGCATTTCCTGATTTGCTCACGCAAAACATCGGGGTACATTGACCCCGCTCCAATCGTTCCCAATCCTCCTGCATTGCTTACTGCTGCTGCCAACTCCCAACCTGAACACCAAATCATTCCCCCTTGAATGATGGGGAAATCAATGCCTAATATTTCCGTGAGTTTTTTCACGGTTGAAAGGTAAGCCTGAATCCTGAATTGTTGAAAAATTGAATCAATCATTTTTTTCGTATATTCGAACATTCAAATAAGACCATGAAAAAGCTCTTTATCCTCTTCATTTTGTGCAGTTTGGTAGCAGAAGATTCGTTTTCTCAATTCAAATATGACTATGGTATGCGCTTGGGTGCTGCCAACTATTTGGGGGATATCGGAGGTAAGGGTTTGCCCAGAAGAGATTTTGTTGTGGACATGCACATGCCTTCCACTCGTTGGGCTGTAGGGGGTTTCATACGCAAAAGAAAAAGCAAGCGCATTGCTTATAGTGCAACAATGGATTATTTGAGAATTCAAGATACTGATCAACTTTCAACCTACTTTCCAAGACGTGCAAGAAACCTTCAATTTAAAAACGACATGTTGGAATTGAGTGCTCGTTTGGAATACACCCTTTACTATGATAGCGATTTGAGCAATCAAGGGTATTTCAATCCCGATATGAAAATTTACGTTTTCAGCGGAGTTGCAGGTTTGTACACCAATCCAAAAGGTTATATCAACGAGTACGCAGCAGATTATATCGGATCCGCTACTGGGAATCCAGCCGCCAATTATTACGACACATGGATCCCATTGCGCAAATACAAAACAGAGGGACAGGACAATGCTTATTCTCCTTTTGCCGTTTCCATTCCCATGGGAATTGGCATGT
>CANHIV010000110.1 GCA_947460525.1 Flavobacteriales bacterium | reverse complement strand
TAGGGACGAGCCAACTGGGCGCGGTATCCTGCCAATTCATTTTTGAATTTGGCAACGGTGTCCATTCCCAATTTCTTGGCTTCAGCTACTTTCAAACGGAAATTGATAAACAGTTCCATGTAGTTGTCCAAAGACTGCGGTGTAATGGCAGAATCACGATTGTTCTTTTTGAAAGTTGCCTCAAATTCTTCAAGTGTTGTGTTTTGACCATCAATGGTTAATACAACTTTGTCTTTTTGAGCCCAAATGGGATTGTGAAATACAAGCAAAGCAAAAGCTACAATTGAAATAATCTTTTTCATTTTTTGTTCCTTTTTTTAGGGATTACAAATGTAACGAAAATGAACCTCCGCAAATGCGCTAAAATCTGCACAGGCGGTTAAAAAATGAAAACAAAAAAGTTTTAAAACTTAGATAGAAATACCTTTCTTTTGGAGCCAATAATGTAGGCATTCGTCCAAAAGGTGAAATGTTCTTTCAAAAGCGATGGCTTCCTCAAGAACGGGGTCCGGGACGTGTATGGTTTCTCCGGTTTGGATATGCGTGAACTGGATGATCTTGTGACGGTTTTCTGGAGTTGATATTTCAATCAAATCCTTGAAGTTTCCGCCATCCATAGCAATGATGCAGTCAAACTGGTTCAAATCTTCTGGCTGTACTTTTCTAGAACGCAGGTGAGAAATGTCCATTCCTCTTTTAATCATGACCTCTTGACCTCTTGGATCCGGGGCCATTCCTTCTAGAAACCCCATAAGGCCTGCTGAATCGATAGTCCAATTGGGTTGAATGTGTTTGACTTTATCGCGTAGCATGACCTCCGCCATTGGCGAGCGACAAATATTACCTAAGCAAACAAATAAAACCTTCATGTCCATTTTCCGATTGCAAACATAACCGGAATTTTATGAAATTGTAAATTCTGCTTTTTCCATTTTTCAACGGAGTAGGTTGAAATTTTCTGCTGATTGGATTGCAAATTCGCCCCAACACAAAGCAAGGTGTTACTCGATAATTGTTGCATAAGATCATCCCAAACGGCTTGGTTCCGGTATGGGGTGTCCATAAACAATTGTGTTTCTCCGGACTGAGCTTTGGCTTCTAGTTGCTTCAATGTTTTGACACGCTCACTTTTTTCCCTAGGCAAATAGCCATGAAATCTAAATTGCTGACCATTGAAACCGGAACCCATCAATGTGAGAAGGATAGAAGAGGGACCCACCCATGGATGAATTTTAATGTTGTTTTGGTGAGCATAGGCCACCACTTGATTACCGGGATCGGCTACACAGGGGAGACCTGCGTCGCTCATCAATATCCCGCGCTTAACTGCTTTTAGCCGTTGAAGGATTTGGTTTTTTTCAGCGTCAGTGGTATTCTCGTTCCACTCATGAAATTCCATTTCATCAAATACACCTTTGAATCCTACTTTTCGCAGATTTCTTCTTGCGGCTTTGATGTTTTCAACGATAAAAAAATCAATGCCTTGCATGATTTCCCAATGGATTTCAGGAAAAAATGAAAAGCCCTCATCTGCAATAGGTGAGGGCAATAGATATAAAGTAGAAGAGGTTTCTTCCATTATTTTAGTAACAAGAACGCGAATTACAAACTGTTGAACTCGTCGTCGAAAGCGTCGCTGTTTTCAACAGGGGCAGAAGGAGCATCTCCTTGCTTTTCCTTGATGTAAGCAATGGTTTCTTCTAAACCTTGAATGAACTTCTCAAAATCTTCTTTGTACAAAAAGATTTTGTGTTTTTCATAATTGACATTACCAGATTCCGCGCTACCAGTTCTTTTGCTTTCAGTGATAGTCATGAACAAATCATTTCCACGGGTGGATTTCACATCAAAAAAATAAGTTCTCTTTCCAGCTCTTACCGGTTTTGAATACACATCATCACGGTAGTTATTTCCCTCTGTCATAACAATTTTGGTTTTTGATCTATGCCAAATATAAATTTTTTATTCAGAAAAACAAATCTTTAACACATCAATTTTTTTGTTGTCTCCGCAGCTTACCAAGATGTCATCATTAAAAATGGCCAAGTCATTGATTGATCGGAAAGCGGACACTCCAAGATTCTCCCATTTTCCGGCCAATGCAAGGTCTTTTAAATCCCACGCTTTTAAAGTTTTGTCCACAGAAATGCTCCAAAGTAGGTTGTGTTTCTCATCGACGATTAATCTGTAAATAGTGCCTTTGTGGGCCTGAAACTCAAATTTTGATGCAGTGTCATCTTCTTTCCAGAAGTTTATTTTACCTGATTTGCTTCCCGTAATCCATGTGAGTTTCGACGCCCAAAATGCAGCGCTGGATAATCCTTCTTGTATGACTTTGGAAGTGTACACCTCTTGATAGAGCGGCAAAGTTAGGATGCGTAAAAATCCATCTTGACCAACAATGGCCAATTTCTCTTTGTTTTGATCCCATTGGACATCACGTAGCTTTTGATCGCTGATCCAAATGGTTCTGATCATTTCGAGGTTTTCCAATTTCCAGACATTCAATTTGCCGTCTTGCCCAATAGAGATCAATTCACCTTGCTCATGAGACAACTTGAATATTCCGCCTTGGTGTGCCTCAATTATTTTGACCAATGATTTGTTCCTTAAGTCAAATTGATAAAGTTGACCTTGGGCATCTCCAACAAAAAGCCAGTGTTTTTCTGCGTGACAACAGTAACCGGCGTGATTCAAAACCGCTATGGACTCGGCTTTCCATAGATCGCCTTCCAACCAATAGTGAATGACTTGTCGATCACCGCTGACTGAAAAAATGTGATTGTCGATGGTGCAAATTCCATAAACGGGTGATTTATGAAAATCAAATTGATCAATACTATTTAATTCCAACGGCATGGCGCTAATTTAAGATTTATCTTTGTCGACAAATGGCAAAAGTTTCAGTTTCAATCCCCAAGGGGACCCGAGATTTTTCACCAGCAGTTATGGTGAAACGTCAATATTTATTTTCAAAGATCCGTAACGTTTTTGAGCGCTATGGCTTTTTGCCTTTGGAAACACCAAGTATGGAGAACTTGGATACCTTAACGGGCAAGTATGGAGATGAGGGTGATCAATTGTTGTTCAAGATTTTGAACAATGGCGCATTTGCTGAAAAAGTTAATGCTGAAGATTGGGAGAACAAAGTGCACAAGAAATTGGTACCGCAAATTTGTGACAGGGCATTGCGCTATGATTTAACCGTCCCTTTTGCAAGGTTCGTTGCCATGAATCAAAATGACATTGCGTTTCCATTTAAGCGGTACCAGATACAGCCCGTTTGGCGGGCAGATCGTCCTCAGCGCGGCAGATACCGTGAGTTTTTCCAATGTGATGCCGACATTATCGGAGCGGATAGCTTGTGGTGTGAGTTGGAATTGATGAAGTTGTATGATCAGGTGTTTGCTGATTTGGGATTGTCTGTTGCCATACACGTCAACAACAGGAAAATGTTGCAAGGGTTGGCAGATGTCTGCCAAATGGGTGATCGATTTGTGGATATGACCGTTGCCTTGGATAAGCTGGACAAGATTGGTTGGGACGGGGTGACCAAAGAAATGGATGAAAAAGGCATTGCTTTGAATGCTATTCAAACTTTGCAATCTTGGGTAGAGCGTATACAAGGTGATGCCAATGTCTGGAGTGAGTTGTTGTGTAATCCAGGTTTGGAAAAGGCAAAAGAAGAGTGGGATTTCTTGCACAAAGCGTTGGATACTTCACCACTGAAGAAAGCCACGTTGGTTTGGGATATTACTTTGGCGCGAGGATTAAATTATTACACCGGTTTCATTTTTGAAGTAAAAGCCAATGATGTTCAAATGGGCAGCATCGGCGGTGGTGGACGTTATGACGACTTGACCGGCATCTTTGGTTTGCCCAATATGTCAGGCGTAGGCATTTCATTCGGGGCAGATAGGATTTACGATGTTTTAGAGGAACTCAAATTGTTCCCGTCGTATTTGGAAACTTCAGTGCCATTGATGTTTGCCTATTTTGGTGATGAAACAATGGCTACAACCGTTCAATGGATGTATGCTTTGCGGGACAGCGGCATAGCTTGTGAAATGTATCCGGAATTGGCCAAAATGAAAAAGCAATTTAAATATGCGGATGATCGTAAGATTCCCTATGTTGCTGTAATGGGAGACGATGAGCTTAGAGCGGGTAAGATCAATCTAAAGAATATGACCACTGGAGAGCAACAGTTGCTTTCCTTAGAAGAACTTTTGTCTTTTAATTTTTAATTTAAGGTGATGAAACCAACTCAAGTAATTGCGGCCTACATCAAAAAAGAATGGATATGGTCTGTTTTTATTGGCTATGAATTGATCGCGGTTGTTTTGGCCCTATTTACACCGATAGACATTGCGATTCCTTGTTTGTTTACAAAGCTAACAGGAACGGAATGTTTGGGCTGTGGGATGACCCGTGCTACCATGTCTATTATCCAGTTTGATTTTGAACGCGCTTGGCATTTCAATAAACTGTCATTTGTTGTCTTGCCATTATTGGTCGCATTGATTGCGCTTGATTTTAAAAAATTCTATAAAACTGAGCAATCCAAGAATGCTTGATCCAACATTTTTCCAATTCTATTGTTTCTTTGAAAAATATTTAATTTATAACTCTTATGCAAAACTCTAACGATCACAAAATCACGCGCGTCGCAGTATTCTTTGACGGTGCATTTTTTCTTCAAGTCAACTCTTATTATAAGCACAACCACCATGTAGGAAAGTCCTTTTTCTTTTCTGGATTTATGGAGTATATCCGACACAAAGTGGCGCAGTTGGAACATTCAAAATACCATTTGTGTCCCATCGTTGAGGCGCATTGGTTCAAAGGAAGATATTCAGCCAATGCCTTTGAAGTGCGTTATCCTGATGCACAAAAGCGCACAGAAATCATGACCTCTGAACGCAAAACGGAAGACTCATTGGTTTATCAAGGCGTGAAATTGCATTATACGCCGATTCATTTGGACAATGAAACCCAAGAGCCGTTGGACAAGCCGGTCAACGTGTCCTTCACAGCTGAAGGAGTTACACTTGCAGCCCAAGATCGTTTTGATGTAATGGTGATAGTGGGTGGAGATGGAGAGTTTCAGCACATGGT
>CANHIV010000109.1 GCA_947460525.1 Flavobacteriales bacterium | reverse complement strand
GCGGATTACACCAACGGTTACGAGGTATTGTACATCCAGCATGAGCAGACGGACATCAGTTTTTCGCCCAGTGTGATAGGCGCGGCGGTATTGGAGAAGGAGTGGAAAGGCGGATGGAATTGGCGTTGGATGAGCAAGTGGGTAGGGAAGCAATACTTGGACAATACGAGCAATGCAGGTCGAAGCATGCCCGGATATTGGGTAAACGACATGCAGTTGAGCAAGAATTGGAGGGCGGGTAAGGTAAAGGGCCAGGTAGGATTTTGGGTGAACAATGTTTTGAATCGCGAATATGTGACCAATGGTTACACATACAGTTACATATATGAGCAGGAGGTAACGGAGCGATTTTACTATCCTCAAGCCTTGCGCAACTACATGATTACCTTGCGCATGGAGTTGTAGGCGCGGTGATTATTTGTGATTTTCGAGCAGCTGGGTATATCGTTCTAGGAGATCGATGTACTTGGCTCTCCAGTAGGCGGCTTCTTTTTCTGCGGTAAGCGGCATACCTTCCGGGTTGTCATAATTGACCATCAGTTGATCTTTGCTGATGATAGAAGTGTGTAAAATTTTCTCGAATCTTTGCACAATTTTGAGATCCAATTCAGGGTCGTCAAAGTAGTTATAAATGGTTTTTCTTGAAACGTTGAGTTTGTAGGAAATCGCTGTAATGCTCATTCCAGAGCTACGTACAGCATTTTCCACAGTATGACCCACATGTATTTTCACCACGGCAAGTAGCGAATAAAACTGGCAACATCCCCTACCAAATTTGTGTAAAATGCAATGAAATAAATACACAAAATTGTATAAATTGTAGAAATTTGTTTATTTTTGAAAAAATAATTCACACCTTATGAAAAAAAATCTCATTCTGTTCTCCATTTTCGTTGTCATGTCTTCGTGCTCTGTAATGTTCCATGGAACGAAGCAGAAGGTAACCTTTAATTGCAGCAAGGACGCCGAAGTAAAGGTTAATATGACCGTTATTGGTCGCACGAATAGACTTATTGAAATTCCAAGAAGGGATTTGGATGGATTAGTTCGAGTATCCGCTCCAGGATGTGAAACGAAAGAAATGATGTTGAAAGAAAGCCCCACCTTGGGCGCATGGCTGGATATACCATGGATTTTCGTTCCTTATGTTGGTCTTCTACCTGCATATATAGATTATGCTAATGATTTTCATGTTAAGGTTGATGAGGTCATCGAAGTTGAATTGAATTGTAAATAATTAAAATCAAAATCATATGAAAAAAACAAGTTTCTTTTTAGTTGCACTTGGTGCAATTTTAATGCTCACGACTATGTCTTCTTGTAACAAAGACAGAAGTGCCACAATTGTATTTTGGCAAAACGAACAGGATGCAATAGATGCAAACACGTTTGGAGTTAATGTATTGAAATTTTACATAGATGGCGAGTATGTTGGTTCTACGGCTGCCTCGGAGTATTTCAGTTCAGCGCCGGGTTGTGATGGAAATTCTGGCGGAAAACATGTTGTGGATTTGAATGGTAATGAATCAAAAACAATTAAATGGTCGGTAAAGGATGAAGACGGATTTGAATGGAATAACGGAACAGTTGTTTTGAATGATGGCGATTGTTCGCCAACTTATCTTTGGTAATATTTGTATGTTTCTTGTTTTCCATAAACCGCCTTCGGGCGGTTTTTTGTTGCTTTGATTTATATTTGAGAAAAATCAAATGATATGAAAAACAAATTATTCTTATTCGCGTCGTTGTTGGTGATGACGATCGTTTCTTCTTGTAGCCGTTACGAAGAGGGTCCTGGATTGAGCTTGCGCTCCAAAGACGCTCGCCTAGAAGGGGAGTGGACCATTGAAGAGTACGCTGGACAAGCTACCTCTGGTGACCTAACCATGTCGATCAAAGACGATGGAACCTACACTTTCTCTAGTGCCTTTGGTGATGATTCTGGTACTTGGGAATGGGCAACATTAAAAACAGAGGTGGTTTTCACCAATGTTTTGGGCGATAACACCGTGACGATCGTTCGCTTGGCCAACAAAGAACTTTGGTACAAAGACGATGCTGGTGACTTGTACAAATGGAAACAAGACTAAGTCTTTTATCGAGAAATTGAAAACCGCCTTCGGGCGGTTTTTTTATGCCCTAAAAATGTGGCTGTTTCTCGTATAAGTATTAAAAATGCATATTGGCATGTGCAATAAGCGTGTATATTTGCACAATTAAATATGCAGAAATGAACCTATTATTGGAGCAATCGGAACGTTTGGTCAAGGCTACTTCCCTGGAATTCAAGCGCTATCTTTTTTATTCCATTCAATGGAACAGTCGCCTCATTGGTATAAAGGGGGCCAGGGGTACCGGTAAAACCACACTGCTTTTGCAATGGATCAAAGAACAAAATTTACCCACTTCCAAGGCGGCCTATTTTTCTTTGGATGACCTCTACTTTACTGCCCATTCTTTGAAAAGCACAGTCACCGATTTTTATAAAAATGGGGGCCAAATCATTGTTCTGGACGAAGTCCACAAATACAAAAATTGGGCACAGGAGATCAAAAACATTTACGATTTCTTTCCTGACTTAAAAATAATATTTACAGGCTCTTCCATCATTGATATCTCCAAGCAAGAAGGAGATCTGAGCAGACGTGCGCTGATGTATGAATTGCAAGGATTGTCCTACCGCGAGTTTTTGTCGATGCAAGATATCGCGCATTTACCAGCCATAGAACTTGAAGATGTCCTGTTTAAGGGTGAGCTCATCATACAACAACTCCCCAAGGGCTTTCGGCCCCTGGAACACTTTAGGGAGTATTTGAAATTTGGATACTATCCATTTGGACTGGAAGATATTTCTACGGTGCATCAAAGAATCAATCAGCTGATCAGAACGATCGTTGAAGTGGACATGGCAGAATTGAAAGATTTTGACATTCGAAATGCAAAAAAATTATTGCAATTGGTCTATGTCATTTCTCAACAGGTGCCTTTCAAACCCAATATCACTAAGCTTGCTGAGAGAACGGGCATACACAGAAACTCACTGAATCATTACTTGCATTACTTGGAGCAAGCCAAGATCATTGCCCTATTATTTCCTGAAGGGCAAAGCATATCGGTATTGCAGAAGCCAGAGAAAATATTTTTGAATAACACCACATTACTTTTTGCGCTTTCAGAAATGGAAGTCTCCGTTGGTACCGTTCGCGAAACATTTTTCCTCTCTCAACTTGCACCATCCCAGAAAGTGCAAATGCCTAAGCAGGCTGACTTTTTGGTCAACGGCAAATATCTTTTTGAGGTTGGCGGAAAGAGCAAGGGACAAAAGCAACTGGCTGAAAAGGACAACGCTTGGGTTGTAAAAGATGACATCGAGTTTCCGACGCTCAAAACGATTCCGCTGTGGATGTTTGGCTTGTTGTATTAGCCACTATGCCCTGGGTCCAGCCAAAAACCATTTGCGCACTTCACGGGTGATGGGCGCTAAGCTCAGGTGCTCACTGACTTCGGCGGCATTTAATACTTGTCCGTTTTTCATTTTAATGAGGATGATGTCGCCACTCTGGCTGTACGCGCGATTGGCAGCCTCGCCGGTCATGACAAAGTACGCTGCTTCGTGCGCGCTGATGTTGTGTTGCTGCGCGATTTTTTGAATTTGATTTTCCAAAAGTTCGGCACTGGGGGCTTCGGTAAGGATTTGTATTTTAAACAACTTTCGTTCTACCAACATGGTCGACAAGGTGCGCAAAACAAAGTCCGTACTGTATTGCCATACTTTGAGCGCACTCAACACATCTTGGTCGTCGAGTTGCAAGAAATTTTTGAGCGCATCCGGGTGATTGAAAAATCCTGCTTTGTCAAAGTTGTTGTGCAAAAAGAAACCCAAGGCGGGCGTGCTCCACAGTTCGTTTCCCGCGTCTACCAATTCCTTGGCCCGTCGCAATGTATTGACCAGCATGTATTCCGCGCTCAATACCGTTTTGTGGAGGTATACCTGCCAGTACATGAATCTCCGCGCGACGATAAATTTCTCCACGCTGTAAATCCCTTTCTCTTCCACCACCAGTTGATTGTCCACGACATCCATCATTTTGATGATGCGTTCAGAACCCACTTGACCTTCCACCACGCCGGAGAAGAAGCTATCACGGGCCAGGTAGTCCAAACGGTCCATGTCCAGCTGACTGCTCACCAGGCTGTGCATAAACGGTTTGGGATAGGCGTTGTTAAAGATGTCAATGGCGGTTTGCAAGCGACCACCCATTTGTTGATTCATTTGGTCCATCAAACCAGCGCTGATGTCCTCATGGTGCACCCCACCGACGATGCTGTGTTCCAGGGCATGGCTGTAGGGACCATGACCGATATCGTGCAAAAGAATAGCGGCCAAAAGACCTTCTTCTTCGGTCACCGTAATTTCCACACCCCGCACGCGGAGTTCATCGATTGCATTTTGCATCAGGTGCATGGCACCCAGTGCATGTTGGAAACGGTTGTGGATGGCACCCGGGTACACCAGGTGGCTCAGGCCCAATTGGCTGATGCGGCGCAGTCTTTGGAAAGCCGGGTGATTGATCAGTTCAAAAATAAACGGATGGCGGATGGTAATAAAACCATACACCGGGTCATTGATAATCTTGCGGAAGTATTGCGCCATAACACAAAAATAAGTCGAAGTATCGGGTAGAAGATGAATAGAGGGAGAACATATCACCATCCCTTCGTTAACGCGGTGCGGTGTGCAATATCTGACTTACCTTCGCGTTAGAATGGCAATGAAACCAGTGATTTTGTGGGCGGATGATGAGATTGAATTGCTCAAACCGCATGTGATGTTCCTTGAGCAAAAAGGGTATGTGCTGATTACCGTGAACAATGGCCGTGAGGCGGTGGAAAAGGTGAAAGCCCAACACCTGGATATGGTTTTCCTCGATGAAAATATGCCGGGGATCTCTGGCCTGGAGGCGCTGCAACAGATCAAAGCCCATGATCCCAATCTGCCGGTGGTGATGATTACCAAAAGCGAAGAGGAGCACATCATGGAAGATGCCATCGGTTCCAAAATCGCGGACTACCTGATCAAGCCAGTCAACCCCAACCAAATTCTATTGTCCATCAAAAAAAACCTGGATGAGAAAAGGTTGATTGATGAAAAAACCACACAGGAATACCGCCAAGAATT
>CANHIV010000108.1 GCA_947460525.1 Flavobacteriales bacterium | reverse complement strand
TGGGTTTGGATGTCAAAGGGATGAAGCAATTGGGCCAACAATTGGCAGCCAAAGGATTTCCATTTACTTGCGATAGTCAAGATGCATTGAACATGGGCAATACCAAAGTGCATTGTGTCTACATCGATGATCCGGATGGAATTTTAATAGAGATGATTGAGGTATACAAGGTTCCCATCATGGAAAAATGGGGAGTTTACTTGAATGTCGAAAAGCGAGATCCCTTGAAACCATTGCCTGATTTTATGCTAAAGGCTTTGCGGTTTAGTAGAATCAAAGACTAATTATCGCGCATTTTGTTTGCGCAATAATTTTTGAAAGAATTGCGGAAAGTGACGGTGTATCCAGAGGCCAAGTTTTTCCTTTCCTCCTGCGCCAAATTCCCATTTTCCTTTCTCGATACCCGTTTTTATTTGGATGGCACATGCTTCAGCTGAAATGCCTTGTGCTTGGTTGTCATCCATTTCACCTGTCGCTAGACCATTTCCATCCACTGCGTTTTTCGAAATTTCTGTGGCAATAAACCCAGGGGTGACGAGTTGTATTTCAACACCAAAATTCTCCACCTCCATTCGCAAACTTTCATAGTATCCATGCAAAGCATGTTTGGATGCGGCGTAGGATGATCGCAAATAGAATCCCCATTTTCCTGTAAAACTGGTGATGACGACAAGCTTACCATGGCCTTGAGATTTCATCATTTCAACTGCTGCCAATGAAATAGGGATTTGCCCAAAGAAATTGCTTTCAAAAATCTGTCGGGTTGTCTCCATGGACGTATCAACGGCAAGCGCACGTTGGCTAATTCCGCCACTTTGTATCAAAACATCTATTTTTTGATGCCGCTGTTGGTAGGTTGTAATGGCTTCTGCTATGGATGAAGCATTTGAGAGGTCAAGCGAAATAATATCTGAATGTTGGGGCTGGGCCAAAAGGCTTTTCGTTTTTTGTAATTTATCACCACTTCGGGCACTTAAAATTACAAATGCACCGGCCTTATTTAATTCTATGGCTATAGCTTGTCCTATGCCTGAACTGGCACCAATGACCCAAACTTTTTTATCCCTCCAAATCATGCTGCAAGGTAGTTTGTTTTTTTTCTACAATCATTAACCTCTAGTTAACCTGAACTTAACAGTTGAAATGCTACTTTTGTACAAGAAATTACATTATGCAATACAGAATCCTATTGGTGGATGATGAGCAAGACATCCTAGATCTGCTCCAGTACAACTTAGAGAAGGAAGGTTTTCAAGTAGTTACTGCGCAGAACGGAAGTGAGGCAGTTGTCAAGGTGCCGGAATTTAAACCCCATTTGATATTAATGGATGTCATGATGCCGGAGATGGATGGAATGGAAGCGTGTCGAGAAATTAGAGAGCTTCCAGATGGAAAATCCACCATTATCGCTTTTCTTACTGCACGAAGTGAAGATTATAGCCAAATGGCGGGATTTGAGGCAGGGGGTGATGATTACATCGCCAAACCCATCAAACCAAGGATTTTGGTATCAAAAGTCAAAGCGTGGTTAAAGAGATTGGAGGGTCAGGCCACTATTGCACAAGAGTCAGTGGACACGGGAGGTTTGGTCATTGATAAAGAGAAATATATTGTCACCCGAGGAACAGAAGTTTTTCATTTGCCCAAGAAGGAATTTGAATTGCTGGCCTTGCTGGTTTCAGCTCCGGGAAGGGTTTTTACAAGAGATTTTATTTTAAATTCTGTTTGGGGAAATGATGTAATCGTTGGAGATCGGACCATTGATGTGCATATCCGAAAACTCCGTGAGAAAATTGGTGATGAATTTTTTAAGACAATTAAAGGCGTAGGGTATAAATTTGAACCCTAATGAAACCAAGAACCCCCAATGGTGTGGCAGTTTGGACTGCGGCATGGATTGCAGTAGTCTCAACTGTATTTTTGGCGGTATTGGTTTTTTTCAAAATTGTAGATATTCATTCTGTACTTCCAGTAGTTATTGGGGTGGTCGCTCTGGCGGTCTTTAGCTTCTATTTGATTGGTTTTTTCATTGAAAAGTTTCTTTACGCCAAAATCAAAGTCATTTACAAAAACATTCACGCTTTTAAAAGTCAATCAGACAAAAGGGCTCCGCTCTTGATGGCTGATGATGTATTGCACGATATTGAAGATCAGGTATCGGAATGGGTAGAAGAGAAAATTACCGAGGTTAAGACCTTGCGGGATGCGGATTCTTTCAGAAAGGAATTTATTGGCAATTTGGCCCATGAGCTGAAGACACCTTTGTTTGGCATTCAGGGATATATTGAAACATTGCTGGATGATGAGCTCAATGATCCTGAGCAAATTCGATTGTTCTTATCTAAGGCCAATCGGCAGGCGGATCGATTGAGTGCTTTGATTGGCGACTTGGATCAAATATCTAAATTGGAAAGTGGAGGGATTCCCATTGTCATGGCCAAATTTGATTTGGTGCAATGTGCCAATGCGGCGATGGAGACTGTTGAGAAAATGGCCAAGATCAAAAACATCCATTTGTATATCAAAGAGAACTCTCCTAAGCAGTTGATGGTCATCGGTGATTATTCAAGAGTCCAGCAGGTGCTGATCAATTTGATTTCTAATGCCATTCACTATGGCAATAATCATGGCGAGGTGAAAGTTCGATTTTATGACATGGAGGAGCACGTTTTGTGCGAAGTGGCGGACAACGGAATCGGCATAGCCAAAGAACATTTGCCAAGAATATTCGAACGTTTTTATCGGGTGGATAAAAGTCGCTCTAGAAACGATGGAGGCTCAGGTTTGGGCTTGGCCATTTGTAAACATATTATTGAAGCGCATCAGGAAACCATCAGTGTTCGTAGCACGGAAGGCATCGGTTCTACCTTTGCTTTTACGCTCAAGAAAGCCTAGCCTTTTACAAACGGATTAAACTGCTTTTCATGGCCGATGGTCGTTAATGGGCCATGTCCTGAACAAATGACATAGTCATCGGGAAGTGTGTAAAGACGTTTAATGCTTTGCTCAATTTCATCGCCATCACCGCCAGGTAAATCAATTCGGCCAATGCTCTCTCTGAAAAGTACATCGCCACTAAAAACAGTTTTGCTTGGATGATGTATAAATGCCAAGTGACCTTTGCAATGACCCGGGACTAGCCATGTTTCAACAGATTCATGGGCAATTGCGATATTACTTTTTTCGTCAATATAAGAAGTGGCCTTGGGTGAAGGGGTATAGGGAATGCCCCAAACTTGGCTCATTTGAATAGAGCGGTCTATGTTGCTTTCCTCCAAGGCATGGTAGTACAACGGAAGGTTCCACTCACGGCAACAAAAGTCATTGCCCAAGATGTGATCAATGTGACAATGCGTGTTGATGATTTGGTCCAAATGGATGTTGTTTTTTTCAACAAAATCCTTGAAACTACTTTCTTCAGAAGATTGACCAAATCCAGGATCAATCAAGGTGCCGACGTTATTTTCATTGACAACGAGATAGGTATTTTCTTGAAATGGACCAACGGCCCAAACGTATACCGTTAAATTATCCCTTTTTATAGATTGTGGAGCCATAGAATGACCGTTATTGAATTAAATTGCGGCAATGATAATGCGAAAAATCCATGTCTTGTTTGTTCTGCTTCTTTTAGGCGGTGCGACGTCGATGTGGGGGCAGTTTTATCAAGGGAGCAATTTGACATTTGGAAAGAACCGTGTTCAATACCGCGATTTTGAATGGTCCTATTTTTCGGGCAAATACGCGGATGTGTATTTTTATCAGGGAGGTGAGAAATTGGCTTTGGAAACAGCCAAGAAGTCCGATGCAATCATGTCTGAGATGATCAATTACTTTGGCTTTCAGCCATCGGAACGAATTTATATCATGTCTTACTTGAGTCAGTCCGATATGCGTCAAAGCAATATTGGAACAACCTTGGATGAGAACAATGGGGTGATGGGAACGTCACAGATTATTCAGAACAAACTTTTTGTTTTTTTTGAGGGCAATCAGGAGGCTTATCAATCGCAATTAAGAAGAGGCTTGGCGGAGATTGCTATTTCGCAAGTATTGCTGGGCAATTCTTGGAAGGATGCCGTTAAGGCGTTGGCTTTTTCCAATTATCCAGATTGGTTTGTGCAAGGAATGGCTTATTGGTTGGGGGGAGAGAAGCAAGAGGTATTGGATCTTTTCATGATGCAAGAATTGAAAAGGAAGAAAATTCAAATCAATTTTTGGAAGAATGAATCCGCTAGAATTGGCGGTGCGGCATTTTGGAGTTTTATAGCTGATCGATATGGCAGCAATGTCATCCCCAGTATCCTTCAGATGTCTCGTTTTGCTCGGGGAATTGATTTGGGATTTGAGCTCATCATCGGTAAGTCCATGGACGCTTTGGTGCAGGAGTTTTATCAATACTACCGTATTCGGGTCCAAAGATTGGAGCTTCCTGAAAATTATGAGAAGGACAAAAAGCTCCAGAAGAAAATGGGGGAGTTGTCATTAAAGTCAAGGAAGAAGTTTAAGTACCGTGATTATTCTTTGAGTCCAGATGGCAAGTATTGGGCCTTTGTCACCCATGAGTGGGGGCAGTACCGTGTTTGGGTGTATGATGTAGAGAAGGATAAACTAAAGTGCATTTTAAAAAGACAACCCAAGTCCGATCGCTTAAATGATTTTACCTATCCGCATGTGGCTTGGCATCCTGCGGGTGAAATGTTGGCTGTCTTTTATGAGAAACGCGGTTTTTTGAAATATGCCCAATGGAATGTCAAGGAAAAGAGTTGGACGGAAAAGCAAGTTTTTGCGGTAGACAAAATTTTGATGCCGCGTTTCAGCCAGGATGGAAAGAACATCGTTTTTATTGGAGTGAACAGTGGAAGGAGTGATGTATTTGTAATGCCCACTATTGGCAATACCCCCAAGCCCATTACCAAGACAGATGAGGATGATTATTCGCCTGTTTATTTGCCCAATAAAAAAGTAATTTACCTTTCTAGAGAGCAAGGAGAAAAAGGCCCATTGTATGTCCTGAATCAAATTGAACCCACTTCTACCAATGCCAAGCCTGAGCGCATATATGAGAGCAATTTTCCTTTGTCGTTTGCTTTTGAATGGGGAAAGGAGGAAATGGGCTGTGTAGAGAAAAGGGAAGAGGGTCAGTTGTTTTACCAGATCAAATGGGATTCCGTAATTGCCTCAATTGATACCAC
>CANHIV010000107.1 GCA_947460525.1 Flavobacteriales bacterium | reverse complement strand
TGCAACGGTTTGGGCCAATCCCAAAGCATCACGCGATGGCATGCGCGCCAACTCTTCACGTGTTACTGTTCCTCCCGATGCTCCACCATCCTTATCGATCAATGGAACTTTAAAGTCACTAATTTCCAATGTCTTTAATTCTGCTCCTGCAGACAACTCCGCATTGGCAAACTGAATTTTACCTGCTGATACGGGCACCCCTTTCAACTCCTGAGATTGGTATCCAACAAAATTAAATTGGATATCGTAAGTCCCTGGATCTACCGGTTTAATGGTGTATTCACCATCAATATCCGTTTGTCCTCCGGTTACCAAATTTCCATTCAAGAAGATAATGACATTCACGAATGGCAATGGCTGCTTGTTGTCCCTGTCGGTCACCTTTCCCTTCAAAGTACCTGAGTTCTGAGCAAAAGCACTGGTCAAGGTTACCAAGATTCCTGCAAGCAATAGCGTAATCTTTTTCCGCATATCTGGATTGAATTAGTGTAAATTTTTCCTTAATTAAAGGGTGCTAAAATAACTAAAAAGGCTCTTTTTAACGCATCTTAACACCAACTATTTATTTTTTCTATATCAATTATCTGATTATCAGATTTTTATTATTTAAAAACATGATGAAATTACCGTTGAAATCAAGGTGGTTTTATCGATTCCAAAAACCGCCGCTTGTTGGGGAATAATCGAAGCTTCTGAAAATCCCGGAACCGTATTCACCTCAATAACATGGGGCTCGTCATTCTGGATGATAAAGTCCACTCTGATCATGCCGGAACATCTTAAATCTTGGTAGATGCGTGCAGCCAATCCGCGCACTCTCTCACTCATTTCCTCCGGAAGTCGCGCCGGGGTAATTTCTTGCGAAGCGCCGTCATACTTGGCTTGATAATCAAAAAACTCGTTCTCAGTAACAATTTCTGTCAAAGGCAACGCAGTTACTTTTCCTTGGTAATGAATGACGCCGCAAGTCACCTCAACGCCATCAACAAATGACTCAATCAAGGCTTGTTGATCTTCCTTAAGTGCCTTTTCTATGGCCGAAACCAATTCTCCTTCTTCCTTCACCTTGGAAGTGCCGATGGATGAGCCTCCGTTATTCGGTTTCACAAAACAGGGTAGACCTACCTTACTCAATATTGATGGTGTTTCAATGGAGTCTCCTTTTCTGATCATCACGCTCTTGGCCACTGAATAACCCAAATTTCTCAAGGCATCTGTTGTGGCTTTTTTATTGAATGTAATGGCCATGTTCAAAACATCACCGGTTGTAATGGGCAAGCCCAACAGTTGAAAATACCCTTGTAAAATTCCGTCCTCTCCAGGTGTGCCGTGAACAATCATGAAAACACCATCAAAATGATTTCTTTCTCCATTATGGGTAAAAGAAAAATCATTTTTATCCATGGCTATTTCTTGCTCTTCCACAATAGCTACCCACTTTTCTCGTTCAATGACCACTTGGGTTGGCGTATACTTCTCACGGTCGATATGCGTCATCACCATCTTGGCACTGCGCATAGAAACCGCTGCCTCTCCACTAAAGCCGCCAGATACTACCGCTATTCGCTTTTTTTCCATGTTCCAAAAATGAGCGCTTTTCTGTTTCCCCGCATCGGTATTTTTACGGAACATTAACTTTTCATCGTGAATAGCGAATTTTGATAAAATCATCATCTTTGCACCATGAAATTTTCTCAACGGTTGTTGCGTTTTATGATTGGTGTCGTCATCGGATGCTCACTGGTTTACATCATGTTCCCCAACTATGATTGGTTGGGTTGGCTGCCAGGAAAGCAAATTAGACAATCCATCAAAGAAAAAAAGTGGACATTAACTGAGACAGCCGCATGTGAAGCCAAGTACTTTGCTGTAGAAGAGAATGGTTGGAGAGAAGTGTTATCCGACGGTAGCATCAATTTTGAAAAAAGCAACGTGCAGCAAAAGGACAAGGTTTACTACTTGGAAGATGACCTCGTTGCTGTAACCATCGAACTTTTGGACTCAACCGCCAATATTTTGCACATCGAACGAAAAGGAATGGAAAACCAATCTCCTTGTAAAAAATGAGCCTTTTAAAAAAAATTCAAGAATTGTCAGCCTCCCTGCATCCGCAGTGGATAACATTCCGTCGTCACCTTCATCAAAATCCAGAGTTATCTTTTCAAGAATACAATACTTCGAATTGGATTCAAGAAAAACTCAAATCAGAAGGCATTGCTTTTGAAGCGGGTTGGGTCAATACAGGTATAACCGCGATTATCGAAGGTAAAAATCCTCAATCTAGAAAAATTAGCTTGAGGGGTGACATGGACGCGCTCCCCATTGTAGAGCAAAACCAAGTTGAATACAAAAGTCAAATCGATGGTGTGATGCACGCCTGTGGACACGATGTACACACCACATGTGCCTTGGGCGCTGCCATTGTTCTGCACCGACTAAAAGACGAATGGGAAGGAACCGTGCAAATCATTTTTCAACCTGGTGAAGAAGTGCTACCGGGTGGCGCAAATGAAATGATCAAGGCTGGAATTTTCAACAACTACCAACCTCAGCATATTTATGGACAACATGTCTACCCTGAATTACCCGCCGGAAAAGTAGGCTTCAAACCAGGGTGGTACATGGCGAGCACTGATGAACTCTATATCACGGTAAAAGGAAAAGGAGGGCATGGCGCCAAACCCAATCAGTGCATCGACCCCATTGTGGCTGCTGCTCAATTGGTCATTCAACTTCAAACTGTGGTGAGCAGAAATGCCGAACCTGCCACGCCTTCTGTACTCACAATTGGAAAATTCAACGCCAATGGCGCCACCAATATTATCCCTGATACAGCTGCATTGGAAGGAACATTCAGGACCTTTGACGAAGCGTGGCGGTACAAAGCGCATGAAATAATTCATCAAATCTGTCAAGGCATTGCCCAAGCAACAGGCACAGAAATAGTGGTTGACATTCGGGTGGGCTATCCTGCACTTTTCAATGATGAATTGACCACTGAAAAAGCCATTCAATTGGCCAAAGAATTTTTAGGAGAAGACAACGTTGTTCCGTTATCTTTAAGGACAACTGCTGAAGATTTTGCCTATTTTGCCCAACACGCTCCTTCTTGTTTTTACCGATTAGGAACGGCTTCCAAAGATGGCGCTTCCTTTAACGCTCCGGTTCACAACAACCGATTCGATATCAACGAAGATGCTTTGATTACAGGCGTGGGCTTGATGGCCTATCTTGGCGCAAAGGGCTAGTTCTTCTTGGTATACTCGTAAACGGAAAAAGAAAATTGGTGCTTCTCGTCTTTCTCTTGACGAAACAACTCTAACCTGTTCCAATCACTGATTTCAAAATCAGCAAAGAAAGTATGGGCTCCAGGAAACTCCCCATCAATGTGGGTGATGTACATGGTATTGATCAACTTCAAACGAATAGCTTCCGCATAAATCTGTCCACCGCCAATGATAAAAACTTCCTGCGCATCTTGCTCCTTTGCATACTGCGTGGCTTGTGTCAAATCTTGAAATAAAACACAACCGGTCGCAGGGTAATTGGGTTGAGAACTCACAACAATGTTCAATCGATCCTTAAAGGGTCGGTACTTCTCAGGAATGCTCTCGTAATTCTTTCGGCCCATAATCACTGGATGACCCAATGTCTTCTCCTTGAAAAAGCGCATATCCACGGGCAGATGCCACATCAAATCGTTGTCCTTGCCAATCTCTCGGTTGGCGCCAATTGCCACAATAATAGAAATCTTTTGCATAAGCCTATACAGCTA
Source organism: Flavobacteriales bacterium (assembly GCA_947460525.1). GTDB lineage: Bacteria > Bacteroidota > Bacteroidia > Flavobacteriales_D > Sanyastnellaceae > CAMCTV01. Next base: position 1,426 of record CANHIV010000107.1, on the reverse strand, counting down.
CAGGTGCTTTGATGTGTGGATGTGGATCATAATTCTCCAGCGTAAAATCTTCGTATTTAAAATCAAAGATGGACTTGACTTCTGGATTAATCTTCATGGTCGGCAAACCTCTGAAATCTCTCGTCAATTGCAATTGGGCTTGCTCAACGTGATTGCTGTACAAATGCACATCACCACCCGTCCAAACAAAATCACCGGGCTCCAAACCACATACCTGTGCCATCATCATGGTCATCAATGCATAAGAAGCAATGTTGAATGGAACGCCTAAAAATGTATCTGCGCTTCGTTGGTACAACTGACAACTTAATTTTCCCTCTGCTACATAAAACTGGAAAAGACAGTGACAAGGAGGCAACGCCATTTGATCGATAAATGATGGATTCCATGCAGAAACAATGTGTCTTCTTCCATCAGGATTCTTTTTTAACCCATCCACCAATTTTTGCAACTGATCCGTGTGTGTGCCATCCGGATTGGGCCAACTGCGCCATTGGTATCCATAAACAGGTCCCAAATCGCCATTCTCATCTGCCCACTCATCCCAAATGGAAACACCATTTTCTTTCAAATAAGAGATATTGGTGTCGCCTTTGATGAACCACAACAACTCATGAATGATGCTCTTGGTATGCAATTTTTTAGTGGTCAAAAGCGGAAAACCTTTGCTCAAATCAAATCGCATTTGATAACCAAATACACTCATCGTTCCTGTGCCGGTCCTGTCTGATTTGGACACGCCATTGTCCAACAAATGTTGCAACAAATCATGGTACTGCTTCATGAAGCGAAACTAATCAATAAGTACAAATGAAGGAAAATTAAATCAAGCTTTATTCGCCAACAACCTTCAGTTTCTGCATCACCTCACGTGCAGTTGACTTGGCTTGTTCTAGGCTTTCATGAAGTATGGTGACATGACCCATTTTGCGAAAAGACGAAGTGGTTTTCTTTCCATACAGATGCACGTAAACACCTGGGATTCGTAACACCTCATCCATGCCTTGATACACCACATTTCCTTGACTATTTTTCTCGCCCAACAGATTTACCATCACAGCGGGTTGAATCAAAGACGTATCGCCCAAGGGCCAGTTCATAATGGCTCTCAAATGTTGTTCATATTGAGAAGTATAACAACACTCAATGGTATGGTGTCCGCTATTGTGGGGGCGTGGTGCCACCTCATTCACCAAAACGGAACCATCGCGAAGCACAAACATTTCTACAGCCAAAACGCCTACAATTCCCATTTTCTCCGCTACGGTGATGGCCAATTGCTCTGCTCTTTCAATGATCTCAGCTGAGCGCTCAGAAGGCGTAAATAAAAACTCTACCAAATTGGCTTCTGGATTAAACTCCATATCCACCGCAGGAAACGTCTTCATTTCTCCGTTGGCATTTCGTGCCACCATTACCGCTATCT
>CANHIV010000106.1 GCA_947460525.1 Flavobacteriales bacterium | reverse complement strand
GATCATCCATCCCTTGGGTGTTTGGCGCAGCAGAGCAATGGGAGGGTCGAGTAACGACGCTCAATTGTCCGGATGAGAACGGAAACAAATGGCGATTAACTGATTTTTATGATGACAAAGTAAAAGGATTTATGTTGGGCTCGTGCCAAGATAGAGGAATATTGGGCCCAGTTGTTCAAACTGTTGCAATGATTCAATCCATTGAGGTGTTGCGAATATTGGCCCAATTACCGCCCAACTATGTAGGTAGGATGTTGATTTGGGATGCGGGTCAAGGGACCTTTCTATCGCCAAGCTTGAAAACAAACAAGAGGTGAAAACTTTGTTTTTCAATTCTATTGGCTCGCCTTAAATTCGCCTAACATTGTAACACGTATGCGTTGGCTGGTATTGACGGATGGAATAAGCCCCTTTGAATTGGGTGGCATGCAAAAGCATAGTTATAACCTCGTACGTCAATTGGTGCTTCACGGGGAATCGGTTGTTCTGGTTCATTGTTTAACGGGGAACAAACCGTTGCCCAGCGAGGTCGATGTGCGAAAGGGATTGGGGCTTGAAAGTCAAGGTACTTTAGAGGTAATTTCCTTGCGCTTTCCTTCTCAGGGCCATTTACCTGGTCATTACATCAAGGAATCATATGCCTACAGTGCGTCCACTTATCAGAAATTGAAAAATCGCATCCATGAATTTGACGTCATTTTTGCGCAAGGTTTTTCTGCTTGGAAATGGATTGAGTTGAAATCCCGAGGAGCAAAACTTCCGCCCATTGTCAATCATTTTCATGGATTGGAAATGTTTCAAAAGGCTTTTGGATGGAAAAGTAAACTCCAACAATGGATGCTCAAGGGCGTCACACGATGGAACATTGCCCATGCTGATGCGACAATATCTCTTGGAGGAAGAATCAATGATCTTCTGGCAAAACAAGGCATACCTGCCCGACAGATATTAACGTTGTCATCGGGCATTGATGAATCTTGGTTTACAGAGATCCCAGTCGAAAGAGACAATAAAATTAAGATGTTGTTTGTGGGTCGTTTTGAGAGAAGAAAGGGTTTGAAGGAACTCATCAAAGCTTACAAATCGCTTTCGAAACAGCGCAATGATATTCAACTTTCCATTGCAGGTCCCATTCCGGATCATTTGAAAGACAAACAATCTGGAATCGTATATTTTGGTTCGATCAATGACGAGGAGCAAATGAAAAGAATTATGGATGAGCATCACGTGTTGGTGGCGCCTTCCATATCAGAAGGAATGCCAACAGTTATCTTAGAAGGCATGGCGCGCGGAATGGCGATTGTTTGCGCAGATGTTGGCGCCAATCAAATAATGGTAGATCGAGAGAATGGTTGGCTGATGCCTGACGTAACAATATCAGGATTGACCAAGGTTTTGGAAGAAGTGCAGACAGCCTCTCCAGAGCTAATTCGTAAAATGGGAAGGGTGTCCAATCAAAGAGTCAAGAACAATTGGGGATGGATGCAAGTGGGAGAGAATCATATCGCAACCATTCAGGAATGGTTGAAAAATAGATAGGCATGAAAAGAATCGTTCTCATTTTTCTTTTTGCCAATTTGTTTTTAAGTGCTATTGTACTTTTCAAATCTCCGTTTGAGTTTTACATTGGTTACATTGCTTATTTGTTTCTTCCGTATTTTTTCTTCAAATACGGTCCGCCCCGATACGCATTAATTGTATTCACTGTTCTATTTGTAGTTGGGTTCATTTTTGTGCAGCTTGGACTCAATACTTTTAGTCAATTGGTGAAAGTGACCATGGGATTTTTCCTGTCAGTAGCCTTCTTTGAGTTTGTTGTGAAAATTTACGATGGAGATGTTTCATCGCTTTTTAAGTTTTACATGAAATCAGCATTTGTTGTAAGCGCCATAGGAATTATGCAGGTGGTAACGCAAAGGGTTGGCTTTTCTCCAGGGTACAATTTTGGATGGCTTTTGAATAAATGGGGGGTAATTTATGCTGAAGGTGGAGGTATTCGAATGAATTCTCTTTTCTCAGAACCTTCGTATTATTCCTCTACCATGGCGCCGGCCTTTTTTGTGGGATTGTACAACGTCGTCAACCGCAAAAATCCCATGTTTATCACATTGCGCCAAAGCCTAGTTGTGGTGCTAGCTTACCCGCTTACACAATCAGGTGTGGGGATGTTTGGTATTTTGATTTCAATTTTATTGCTGGTAATCAATTCTGGATTCTTGCGGTACAGTTTTTTAATTGGTCCAATTCTGGCCTTTGGATTTAATTACGCCTATGATAACAATGAGGAGTTCCGAAGTCGTGTGGATTCCACATTTGAGATTTACAACACAGGAAATATCTATTCCTACGATATCCACGGAAGTAGTTTTGTATTGTACAATCACACCCACATTGCTACTGAAAACTTTAAAGAAAATCCCATTTTTGGAACAGGATTGGGTTCCCATGAAACGGCCTTTGATCGATTTTCATTGACCAATATGTCAGGTGTTGTTGACATCGAGTTCAATAAAGCAGATGCCAACTCTATGGCGCTTCGCTTAATGAGTGAAACGGGTATTGTTGGTCTATTGTTTTTTGGATACTTTTTTCTTTCGAATTGGGTGCTCAAGGGGTGGACTTTAAAAGATGAATATTGGGTGATTAGCAATGCGTGTTTTTTAATTATTGCATTGCAATTGCTGCGTCAAGGAAATTACTTTTATTGCGGATTTCCATTTTTTCTATGGTTGTACTATTATACCAAGAATGCAAATGCCCGCGATAAACGGGGTGTCGTTAAGGATAAGTTTAAATTTCAAATAAATGCCAAGTAATAATCGAAATACAATTTTGTTTTTGTTTCGTGAGTTGGCAGGTTATTTTGTCAATTGTGTGGAAGCATTGGCTGCATCAGAGACGGCCAATATTGAAGTGGTTTATTGGCCAGTGAATGCCCAAGCGCCATTGGCGATGAAATCGATTGCGGGTGTGAAATGGATAGCCAAAGAAGATTGGCGTTTGTCGGAAGCGATAGAGAAAGACCATGCAGGAGAATACAGTTGTGTGATTGTTTCAGGTTGGGGCGATTTGGATTACAACGCTTTTGTAAAAGCAAGGGGGCAATCAAAAAAAGTCTTGGCTTTTGATACCCAATGGTCCAACGCTTTGCGGGTAATGTTGGGAAGCCAATGGATCAGATGGACCTTAAGAAAGTTTTACGATGGGGCTTGGGTTCCGGGAGCAAGACAAGCCAAGTTGGCCGTCGCTATGGGATTCAATAAGTCCGAGATTGATTTGGGATTTTACGTTGCAGATGTAAGGGGTATTGGTGGCGAATCTAGCAGAAAAGTTAATCAAGAATTTAAGATTGGATTTGTATCTCGGTTTGTTAAGGAGAAAGGATTTCCTGACGTTATCAACCAGATGATTTCCTTGTTGGATACCCATAAGAATTGGCAAGTGCATCTTTTTGGAACAGGTCCTTTGCAGGATCAAATGCCTAAGCACAGTCAAATATTTTATCATGGTTTCAGTCAACCTGAAACGTTGAAAAAGGTTTGGGGAGAATGGGATGTTTTTGTTTTGGCCTCGAGCTATGAGCCTTGGGGAGTTGTGGTGCATGAAGCGGTTGGGGGGGGGCTTCCTATAATTGCCACACAGGCAGTTGGAGCAGCTGATGTTTTTGTGGAGTCAGGCTTAAATGGTTGGATTGTACCAATTGGTGATTATCAATCAATCAATCAATCAATATTGAAGCTGTCACAAATGACCACAGAGGAAAGAAAAAGAATGCGTTTGATTTCCATTGAGAAATCAAAATTGTTGAATATTGAACAGTGGTGTGGAACCGTTAAAAAATGGATGATCTAATATGTGTGGGATAGCAGGAATATCAGGAGGTTGGAAAAGGGAGCATCATTTGAGTTGGTTGGAGGCCATGAAAAAGGCTATGCGCCACCGTGGAAATGATGATGACGGAATGGTGCAATTGGGCGATTGTAGTTTGGGGCATCAGCGTCTTTCAATAATCGATACGAGTAAAGATGGTCATCAGCCAATGTCTGATCCAACCGATAGGGTCACCGTGGTATACAATGGAGAGATTTACAATTTTATTGAACTGCGTCAATTGCTCAAGGGGGCATTTGAATTTAAAACCGAATCGGATACGGAGGTATTGATTGCGGCATATTTGAAGTGGGGAAAGGAATTTGTGCAGTATTTGAACGGCATGTTCGCGATTGCGATATATGACAATAATACTGGTGAGTTGTTACTGGTCAGAGATCGCTTGGGGGAAAAGCCTTTGTATTATTTTGAGAAGAATAAAACGCTCTTTTTCGCATCTGAAATGCGCTCTCTACTGGCAACAGGTGAGTCTTCTGCTGTGGTGGATCAGACGGCTTTGATCCAGTATGTCACCTACCAAACGGTTTGGAATCCATTGACAATCGTAGAAGGTATTTTTTCTTTGATGCCGGGTGAAATGCGGGTTTGGAAGGAGGGTTCATGGCAGATGAAAAAGCGTTATTGGGATGTGCAGGAGATACCTTCGTCAAACGAGCTACGCAGTAAGGAGGAGGTGGTGAAGGAGGTTCGTTCGCATCTCGAACGCAGTGTTCAGTGGCGCATGCGTTGCGATGTGTCTTTTGGCGCCTTTCTTTCGGGCGGTGTTGATTCGTCGGCTGTTGTGGGGTTGATGTCTCAATTTTCAACGCAGGCCATCTCAACGTTTTCCATTGGATTTGATGATCCGCAATTTGATGAGTCTGAGTTTGCTCAAATTGTTGCATCGCGTTACAACACCCAACATCATCCGATAAAATTGACGGCCAAGGATTTCTTTGATGCCGTTGTACCTGCGCTGAATGCCATGGATCATCCATCTGGAGATGGGGTCAATAGTTATGTCGTGGCCCAGGTCACTGCGGCGCAGGGTATAAAAATGGCGCTTTCAGGTTCTGGAGGGGATGAGGTTTTTGGAGGCTATCCTATTTTTCATCGCATGTTACAATCGCGAACCATTAGAAACTGGATTCCTCCTATTTCATTCAGAGGACCTGTTTTGGAGACGCTCTTGTCAAAGAAGTGGAACAAAGTGCAAGTAAACCGTCTGCTGCCATTGTTAAGGGCAAAGCGGAGAACAGATGCGTTGATTTTTACCGCTGATCGGATGATGGTCGATACCGATTTGCTTCAAGATTTTGTAAAAGATTCATCGCAAGTATGGTTGCCAGAGAATTATTGGAAAACGCATGATGAAACCCATTTGTACCAAAGCATTTCATCCGCTGAAATGAATGCTTATATGTCCCATATATTATTGCGAGACGCTGAT
>CANHIV010000105.1 GCA_947460525.1 Flavobacteriales bacterium | reverse complement strand
TTCGTCTTGACCGCACCACTGCGTACAAACCGATGATTGTACCAAATGCATATCGTCTCCACCCGGGTAACGCCACTTCAAATAGCTCACTTGAAAAAACCAATACCGATGTCACTACCATCACCAATATGGTAAAAAGGGACAATATTTGAACGATTGATAATTTCGGGAATGACATGCGGCGCTAAGATACAACGGGAAAACGAATGCCTTAATGTTTTAGAAAACAAAAGGGAGTTTTCACTCCCTTTTTAATATTAGTTTAACGTAAACTTAATAGGTATCCTCATTCGATAGCGAACAGAATTACCGTTCATTTTTGCTGGAGTAAACTTCTTCTTCAATTTCTGAACAGCGCCTACTGCAATTTTATCGAAACCTGGTCCTTCTTCTACGCCACGCAACACTTCAACATTAGATACAGAACCATCTGCCTCTACGATGAATGAAACGTATACAGTTCCTTCAATTTGGTTGGTTTTCTCCATTTCTGGATAAACAATGTAGTTTCTCAATTCGCCGTACATGGCTTCTTGACCACCTGGATAACCCGCTTCTTCTTGAACAAAGTCAAAAACCTTGGGGGGATCCTTTTTAACGTCAACCACCGTGTAAGTATCTTCATGAGGTACTACCAATCCTTCTTCACCTTCCGTTGTTTCGGTTGAGATGTTTTGACGATCCAAGTTATCCTGTGAGGGAGGAGGATTCTCAACAACTTCATCCGTTACCTCGATTGTCGTGAATTGAATCTGACGAATCTTGGGTGGGGGTGGGGGTGGTGGGGGCGGTGGGGGTGGGGGTGGGGGTTCATTAGGATCTGTAGGAGGTGGAGTCATCATTTCTGCTGACAACTCAACTTCAAAAGCTTCTTCTTCACCTTCTGCGCCGCGCAATATCTTAGGTGAGTAAGCCACCAAAGTAGCAAAACCCACGGTTGAAATCACCGCATAGAACAAGAATCTTCCATACCCCTTACGGATGTAATAAGCACCATAGGCCTTGTTTTTGTCTTCAAAAACCAAGTCGTTTCGATCACGGCTGAATAAGTTATTCCAACCGGACTCAAAGCTCAGCGCCACTATGATTAGGGCAAAGACGCTTAGGGTTAGTATTGTATCCATAACTTTCGATTTTTAAGGCTGTACAGCCAACTTCATTATTCGTTCGAACCTGATGCTGCTGGTAAACCCAATTCTTTAACACGCTTCTCTACAGCCGCTTGCTCGTTCTTTTCCATGTCCAAAATGGCACGCTTACGGACGTTGCAGATATTCAATTCATCGATTGAATTCACCACGTTTCTCCACATACTTTTATCAATGGTTTTCACGATTACAAAAGGAGCCAGCTCATCATTTACGATTTTGCTGTAAGCTTCTTTGTACTGTGCTTCGTAGTCTTCTTTGCTCAACTGCTTGCTATTCAAATCGGCTTTCAATTCAAATACACGCTCGTTGATGGTTCTGTTCTTTTCCAACAAAACTTTACGAAAGCCATCTTTCGAAAAATCTGTCTTTTGAAGAACAGTAGTATCTGGATCAAACTTTCCATGGTAGTAGAACAAATGCTCTTCACCTTCACCGATCAAAATCGTTGTTGCCAACTCATCTGCCAATTTGGTTTTTTCATCATTGTTCTCTACTTCCTTTGGATAGATGATCTCTAACGTTTTGGGCTTGCTGAGTGATGTTGCAAGGATGAAGAAAGTCAACAACAAGAAGGCCAAATCCACCATGGGAGTCATATCCATGCGGACTACACCTTTCTTGGGCCGTTTCTTACCGCCTTTTTCGCCACCACCACTTTCTATGATTTCTGCCATAGGATATCGATTACTCGCTTTCAGCAGAAATATCCACTCCTGCTTCTAACGTGGTTACCATGTTAAATTGAAAAATATTCTTCTCTCGGAAAATATCGATGACCTTTTCGATTTTCTCATATTCCGTTGCACCATCCGCTTTGATTGCATATCTCAAACCTTCGTCATCACGAAGATCATCAACACTAATCCCTTTGTTCTGTGCATCGATCATGAAAGCCTCATATCCTTCTTGAATCCACTCTGCTAGCTCGTTTTTTAATGAATCGGTAGGAATACCTTTTGTCATTTGATCCATTTTTGAACGAACAGCTTCGTCTTCTTTCAAGTAAGTTCCAAGATTCGCCAAATCCATTCCAAACATTCCCATTACAGAAAAACGCTTCAATTGCTCTTCTGTTAATTTTAATTCAGGATGTCTTTCAATCATTCCGTTGATCATCTCTCTGCGAACATCTTTTCCATGAATATCAAAGAAAACACGTCCTTCATTGTCGATGGTCACCAACATGATTTTTTCTGGCAACAACAATTCTGAAGTAGATGACGGGGTGTCAACCAATACAGGCTCGTTGGGGCGAAACTTAGCGGTAAGGATAAAGAAGGTCACCAATAAGAAACCCAAGTCAACCATGGGCGTCATGTCCAGGCTGGGGGCACTTTTTGGCATTTTTGGTTTTGGCATAATAGCTACCTAATAATTTGACCTTACCTACAATATTATTTCTTTGCTCCTACTGATTGAGCTACGCTGAAACCAGCCTCATCAATAGCGTGTGTCAATGAATCGATACGTGTGCTAAAGAAGTTGAAAAGGATAATCGCAATTGCAGAACCCAAGATACCCAAGAAGGTATTGATCAAGGCTTCAGAGATACCCAATGAAAGTGCTGTTGCATCTGGAGCTCCAGCTGTTGCCATCGCTTCAAATGAAGTAATCATACCACGTACAGTACCCAACAATCCAACCAATACACCCAAAGATGCACAAGTAGACAAAATCACCAAGTTCTTAGACAACATTGGCAATTCCAAAGCTGATGCCTCGTCCAACTCATTTTTAACCGCAGTTACTCTGGCTTCTTTGTCCATAGACGCATCACCATCAACTGCCTTGTATTTGGTCAAACCTGCTTTTACTACTGCAGCAACAGAACCTCTCTGTGCATCACAAGCAGCGATAGCTTGGTCAACTTGACCGTTGTTCAATAAAGTACGGATTTGACGAACAAATTTGCTAGTATTTCCTTTTCCTTTTGCTTTAGAAAGACTAATCAAACGCTCAACGAAGAAAATAATAACCACCAAGTTTACAGTAATCAAAAGAGGTACAATGAATCCCCCCTTGTGAATTGTTCCTAAAACATTCAAGGGATGTCCTTTTTCAGCATCTCCACCTTCAAAGTTGGCTGGATCACCCAACACATTAACAAACAACAATGCCGATACAACCAAAGCCACAGGAATGGCGATGTACGGGAAAATTGCCGACCAATCAAAGCTGCTCTCAGCGCTTTGTGTTTTTTTCGCTTGACTCATACAATTAGAATAAAAATTTTTAGTGCGCCAAACATACGCAAGGAACACCTAAAACCGAAACATTTTTATGTTTTCTTTTTGTGAAATTTAGGCGTGCATCTCGTCGTGCTTCAGCCTTACAAATTTACGAACGCTAAATATGGTGGCCAACGTAGAAACACTTAGGCCCACAAAAATTGTCCCGAGGATGACCCACAAGACCCTGCCATGATCCATCAAGACCCCTATGATCGTGGGCCAATCTTTCATGATAAAAAATAATCCAGAAAAAATAATAGCCAATGCTATGAGTGACGCCCTAAAGCCTTGCCACATGCTCTTGTATACAAATGGACGAATAATGAACCATTGCGTAGCGCCCACCAACTGCATGCTGCGAATAATAAAGCGTTGAGAAAATACGGTCAGCTCAACCGTATTCACAATCAACGCAATGCTTATCATAAGAAGCAATCCCGCAATGGTCATCAATATTAAACTCCAATGGGCGATGTTTTGATTGATTTTCTCAATCAAACTTTCTTGCACAATGACGTCTTTGACCAATGGACTCTTCTTCCAATCTTCAACTTTTTTTCGAATCACCTGAATATCAGAAGCCTCTGGATTGATGCGGACATCCACCGAAGCGGGTAGCGGATTGTAGCCCAAAACACCAGCCACAAAATCATCGCCCAATTCTTGCTTCATGATTTCTGCCGCTTGTTCACTACTCACAAATGTGGTAGACTCACAAAACGACTCGGATTCAATTTGCTTTTTAAATACCATCAAATCGTTCTCATTGGCATCCGGGATAAACATCACCTGCGCTACCAATTGATCTTGAAAATGATGGGTTAACGCATTTCCTAGAATCCAAAACACCAATAACAACGCAACCAAAATCAAAACCATGGTGGTTCCAATAAAGGTGCTGATTGAAGCTGATTTACTGGCGGATGTTCTTAGAAAACTGCGCATATAGAATTTTTACATGATTTGTGCAATCACACCTGTAAAGTACAAATCCTCATCTGCCAATGGATGATTGAAGTCAATCACAATGGTGTTCAATTTTACTTCAACCACCACACCGTAAACTTCTTCTCCTTCTGGTGTATTCATAGGAACTACCTCTCCTACTTCAAACAACTCATCATCCATTTCTCCGTCTTCTCCCAAGAAATCGCTTTTTGGAAACTCCATATAAAACTCTTCCTTTTCTTCTCCATAAGCATCTGCGCAAGGAATATGTATTTGGAACTCTTGTCCCGCTTCCATTCCTAGGATAGCTGCTTCAAATGCTGGGATCATCTCTCCTGCACCAATTTCAAACTCCAAAGGTTGCTCCTCTGTTGTCTCTTCAAATAATTCTCCATCAAATCCATCCAAGTGAAGGCGATAGTGAACCGCTACTGTTTTTCCGTTTTCTACTTTCATGTTTTATTTTTTAACCATTATTTTCTGTCCTACCTTCAACTTGTCGGTCAACTTAGGATTCAATTTCTTTAAATCTTGCACAGTAGTGCCATTCTTCTTTGCAATCTGCGTTAATGTATCCCCACTTTTTACGGTGTAATACTTGGGGGTTGTTTTGGGCGCAGGTGTTGGCTTCGGTTCTTTTGGTGTAACAGGTGCTGTTTTCACAGAATCCGCATTCTCCGTTGCGTTCTCCATTGCCTTATCTGCGGCGCTTACAGGAGCATCCTCTGTGATTTGAATGGTTTTCTTGACCTTGGTTTTGATTTTCAACTTCTGACCTGACTTCACACTATTGCTTCGCAATTTGTTCCAATCCTTGATTTGCTTCGTCGTCACATTGTACTTCCTAGCAATACCGGCCATGTTCTCACCGCGACTTACTTTGTGTGTTTTCCAAACCTCTTCGTAAACAATATTCTCTCTTACCTTCTTATTGGTTTGTCCAGATTCCGTTCCGTTGCTTGCCACTTCAGAACGCGGTGCTTCAATAACAATAGCGCTTTGCGCATAAATCA
>CANHIV010000104.1 GCA_947460525.1 Flavobacteriales bacterium | reverse complement strand
TTTGCATATCAATGGAATACTTTCCACCCACCAAAGAATAAGCTGCAAAATTACCAATTCGGTCTGTACGCATTTTTAACAACAAAGGGAATTCCAACCAAACAGACTCCGTTCGAACCATTATTTCCTCTTGCTTACCATTGGCTTTTAGAAAACGATATTGAATGGCCCTATCTTGAAATGACAAACCAGGAATGAACCGGAGGCTCAAAGGTTTCCATGGATTGTATGATGCTAGCAATGCCAGATTAAAACCTGCTTGAGGAACATTTACAGCGCCCAATAAGGAGTCTCGAAATGTAAAATCAGGTTTGTATTGGATATCAAAGAATGAACGATTCCCTGAAACAAGAAACCCAAAATGAAATGGATTGTCATCAAAATCAGACAAATTCTTGGGCAATACTTGTTGTGCTTTGACACTACCCCATCCCAAAACAATAACTATACAGACAATTATACTTTTCATGTGCGATTTTCAAAAATACAATCTGATGAACAAAATTTGATCATAAAATAAAAAAACCGCCCGAAGGCGGTTTTATTGTTCGAACAAGAATTTATTTCTTCATCCATTTCATGTGATAAGTGTGGTGAACACCCTTCACTTGAATTTGATAAATACCTTGACTCCAGTTTTGAGTATCTACATTTACAAAGTTCTCACCCAAAGTAGCGTTGGCTGATAATGAAGCTACTTTTTGGCCTGTCAAACTGTACACCTCAATGGATAATTTTTCATTTTGGGTGGCTACATATTTAACTGTAAATTCAGAAGATCCTGGATTAGGGAACAATGTAACATTACTCAAATTCAAATCCACATTTTCAATTGCGTTCACACCTTGACACTCGCAAGATGCTGTATAAACATCATTTTGCGTCAACGGATCCAAATCGTCACAAGGACTTCCTGGATACATACAAGAGTTATCTGTTTCAGTAGCAATGGCATTGTAGTTACAAGCCGTTGCATCCATACATCCCAATACAGCACCCACAAAAACAGTAACGGGTTGCAATGGTGACTCGCATGCATATGATGGCGTACTAACGTGCCAATCAAAGAAGAAATAATAGTAAGAATAGCTGTTTGGCGCTGCAACCGTAGTTCCTGTAATGCTTGCCAAACCACCCACATTGTATGGGAAGTTTTGAGCAGATCCAGCACCATCTCTCCACAAGCCTGGCTGTGAACCCGCAACTGGGCGCAAGCCATAACCTGTTCCAGCAGGAACATCAAAATTCAAAGTGATGTAAGATGCTCCAGCAGCAACATCAACAGAAGTTTGCGTTAACTGATTTCCTGCATTGTCTACCAATTCAATTTGACGAACACCTGCAGTTTGTGCATAAACCAAAACACTGTCAATGATAATATCTTGGTTAGCATCAAACAACAAATAGAAAGTAGAGTTTGAATATTGACCATTTGCAGCATCTTGTGCAACTTTTCCACCTTGAGCATTGCTTCCAACAATTTCATTGGTAGCTTGAACATAATAGGTAGTAGTGCTTACAACATTGGTATTGAAAGTAGCGCCAGTTCCCAAAAGGTTATTATTGGCATCGTACCAAGAAATGGTACCATTTGAAGTTGCTGTCAAATCAACATTACCTGAAACATCAATTTGTTGATCATTGGCAGACACTGACGGAGAAGCCAAAACTTCAACAGATACAGAAGTGACGGAAGAAACCAATCCACATCCTGCATCAACTTGTACTGTGTAAGAACCAGATTCGGTAGGTTCGATACTTTGAGTGGTTGCTCCATTGCTCCACAAATAAGACAAACCTTCACTTGCCGTTAATGTAGTTCCACTTCCTTGACAAAATACCATTTCACCATTTAATACAATGGTTGGCGCTGTTTGATCATCAACACTAATTGAGATTTGTTCAGAAGACGTTGCACAGCCGGCTTGGTCATATGCAATCGCTGAATAGTTACCTGATTCAGAAACAGAAATATTGTTGGTCGTCGCTCCATTGGACCAAACTACGCTACTTGTACCAACCAAAGAAGCCGAAAGCTCTACGGATTGCCCTGGACAAATCATTGTAGGTCCATTGGCTGAAATGGTAACTGTTGGTGCATTGGTGCAAGGAGTTTCAAAATGTTGGTGGTACTGATCAATGGCAGGATTGACAACCACTTGGGTTCCACCAGCAGGCCAATGAATAACAGCATAATCAATAGTTGTATTGGCGCCAATACCGAAAACCAAAAGATTTGAATTGGTGATACCATAAGAAACACCAGAGCGAATTTCTCTAATTTGTGTACCAAATGCACCATGGATTTCAACCAAAGCACCAACTGCATTTTTATTTGAAATCGTACCTTCTAAATCAAATCCTACCCAGTGGTTGCCATTGGGTTGGCTCAACCAAAGAATATCTGCTTGGTTAGATGGGGTTACATAACCATTGGCATTTCCATAGTTGGCATAGATATCCGTAAAACCGTCATGGTTCAAATCGCCAAGACCGAAACCGTGCATGGTTTGAGGGTTAGCAATAAGATTACTCATTTGCGTAAAAGTCCCATTTCCATTGTTGTGGTAGTATCCAAAGTTTCCACCCGCGTGAAGAACATCCAAATAACCATCATTGTCAAAATCCGCCAATTGACCTTGCATGAAAAAGCCCTGCGTTGTCAATCCACAAGCTTGTGAAATATCCGTAAAGTAACCCAAGCCATTGTTCTCATACATTCTGATACCACCAGAGTGAGTGGTCATAAAACAATCAAAGTCGCCATCGTTGTCGATGTCACCAAAAGTTGCAGTCCAAGATTGTTGAAGATTCACCAATCCACGTGCATGCGCATCATCCGTATAGTTATTGTTACCATCGTTCACAAATAACAAGTTCGTGCGTCTCACGTCAAGAGGATCATTTGAAGCCTGGCGGCATTTGGCCACCAACAAATCCATATCACCATCACGGTCAAAGTCTGAGAATTCATTTCCGTAGTTACCCGACATCAATGGATCTGAGGTACCTGGATAGTTACCCGCATACAAATTGTAATTGATCATGGTTTGATCTGGAATCATATTCCCTGCTCCATCATTGCGAAACATGAAAGATGGACCATCATCATGACAAGCAAAAGCATCCAACCAACCATCATTGTTGATATCCCCAAACAAACAAGCCTGCATAAAAATACTTGCTGCTCCTGTGTTGGAATAAACTGCATTTCCTGTTTGATCAATGTTATAAAAATGCACGCCGTCGTAGTTACCACCGCACATAACATCACCAAAACCATCGTTGTCAATATCCGCAACAGTCATCCCCCATTGGGCTTGGCCAAGTGGCGTTGTAGCGGTATTTACTTGTGAAAATGATCCATTGGCTTGTTGGTACAAAATTCTCAACGTTGTACTTTGGTCCATGACCACGACGTCATTTAAACCATCGTTATTCATGTCCCACACGCCAGTAACACCGCCAGAGCGATATGAACCAGGCAATGTACCTTGGACAAAAGTTTGTGCTGAGGCCATCACTGAACAAATGACAACAAAAGCAATTAAGTAGATTTTTTTCATGTAATGTTTTGGGTTAATTTTTCTTGCTCGCTAAAAATAGGCATCATTGCTCCCACACAAAACAATTTTAACTTTTTTCTTTGCTTGGCATAATTCTTATGTTTGTCAAGAAAATCAGGAAAACATGAAGAGAATCATTTACATCGCAGGAATCATCTCAATGGGATTGACCTCTTGCACCAGCACTGCTCCAATGGGGCAAAACGTCAAAGAGCCTTTCAGTGGAAATCGATACGAGAGCAATGATCGCTATTTTAGAGGGGTTGGCAAAGGAGAAAGCAAAGATCAAAACATCTCAGAAAACAAAGCGGATCTTCAAGCCAAGAAGGAATTGGCCCAGCAACTCAGCACCAATATAAAAGCTGTCACTGACCAATATTTGTCGGAGACATCTGTTGATGAACGTTCTGAATTGAATGATAAGTTTGAAAGTTTGGTAAGAGAAGTAACCAATACGTCATTGGCCGATTTAAGAAAAATGGGCCAAGAGCAATTCTTGAACAAAGAAGGGGTTTACACCACCTTCATCGCCTATGAAATTCATAAAAAGGACATGTTCCGATTTTTGAAAAGACAGGCCAAGTCCAATGCCAAATTGACGGAACTTCAGCGAAAGCAAATAGAAGATATTCTGGATGAAGAAATTAAAAAAGCAGATGCATTGGGAGAATAAAAAAAGGGGGCTAAGCCCCCTTTTTTAATACTAAATCAACGAATTAATCGTTCTTGTTTACTTTGATCAATTCTACTTCAAATACCAATGTGCTGAAAGCTGGAATTGTTCCCATGTCTTGTGCGCCATATCCCAAATTCTGAGGAATATAAAGCGTAGCTTTTCCACCTTCTTTCATCAATTGCAAACCTTCTGTCCAACCTGGAATTACCTGGTTCAATCCGAATGTAGCTGGCTCACCGCGCTTAATTGAAGAGTCGAAAATGGTTCCGTCAATCAAACGACCTTCATAATGAACAGTCACCTCATCATCAGCATCTGGCTGTGCACCTGACCCTTCAACATTGTGCTTGTATTGCAATCCAGAAGCAGTCACTTGAACGCCTTCTGCAGATTTGTTCTTATCCAAAAATATTACACCTTCTTTCTTTTGCTCTTCAGCTTTTGCTTCCGCCAATTTTGAAAGTTCCTGTTGAATAATCATATTGCATTGCTCCTCATTCATCGCGGCCTCTCCTCCGGTTAATACGATTTGCATAGCTTCCGCTAATTTGGCCGTGTTCAATTCTTTAACACCAGCTTGCTTCAAGTTGTTTCCAATAGAAACACCCAACGCGTACGACAATGAATCTGTGTTGCTCATCACTTCTTGTTTTCCTTTTTTGTTCTTTTTTGGTTTTTCATTTTTCTGCGCCATTACTTGACTGTTGGACAACACGAGCATTGCTGCAAAAAATAGGGTGAAAATCTTTTTCATTTATTCAATTTTAAAAATTATTTGGACGCTCCGATTGAAAGAAATTCAATCTCAAAAATCAATGTCGAATAGGGAGGGATTCCTTGATTCCCTTCTTCTCCGTATGCCAAAGTGTATGGAACGTATACCATTGCTTTGTCACCCACTTCCAACAACTGCATGGCTTCCGTCCATCCAGGAATTACACGATTCAATGCGAATGTAGCTGGCTCGCCTCTTTCAACTGAGCTGTCAATTACTTTACCATTCAAATCCTTTAATGTATAATGCACAGTAACTTGATCCGTTGGAAGTGCCTTTTTACCTGATTTCTTTGAAGATAAAATTTTGTATTGAAGACCGCTTGCTGT
>CANHIV010000103.1 GCA_947460525.1 Flavobacteriales bacterium | reverse complement strand
CTATTAAAAGCGCAACTCCAAAAGGCACAGACTGTATTTATATGTGGCGGAGATCAAAAACGATTCATGGATGTGGTAGAGCAATATGGCTTGTCCTCAATAATCAAAGACATTTACTTCAAAGGAGCAACCATCGCAGGGACAAGCGCAGGGGCGGCCGTTATGAGCGAAAAAATGATCACTGGAGATCAAACCTCTGACACCGCTTATTCTGCCACCTATTCGACGATACAGCCTGACAATGGCATCTATGCAAATGGATTGGGATTCATTACAAAAGGTATCGTTGACCAGCACTTCATCGTTAGATCCCGTTACAATAGATTGTTTTCTGCACAATTGGATTTCCCTCAATTGTGGGCAATGGGCATTGATGAAAGCACGGCTGCCGTTTTTCATAACGACTCCGTTGAAGTTGTAGGACACAGTTATGTTGTGTACTTCTCCCCAATTGAGCAGGCATCCAAGGATACCATGCCCCATCTTACTTCCACCACTACTTTCTATCGTCCAGGAGAAAAATTCAGATTGGCGCCTTGATCATTTAGAATCCTTGTGCGTGAATCCCCCTGAAGCGTTCGATGATTTCTTGCATATCGTTGGGCAACGATGACTCAAAACTCATTCGCTCGCCTGTAACAGGATGGTCAAATGCCAATGATTTGGCGTGCAGCGCTTGACGAGGTAATATTTTAAAACAATTCTGAATAAACTGATTGTATTTGGGAAATGTTGTTCCTTTTAAGATTTTATCGCCACCATACTCCAGGTCACCAAACAAAGTATGTCCGATGTGCTTCATGTGCACACGGATTTGATGCGTGCGTCCTGTTTCCAATTTGCATTCTACCAATGTCACATAATGCAACCTTTCCAATACTTTGTAGTGCGTTACTGCATGTTTGCCGAAATCGCCTTTGGGGAATACTTTAAAAACTTTTCTATCGTGCAGACTTCTACCTGTATTGCCTATGATTGTTCCATCTTCCAACACATCGCCCCAAACAATGGCTTGGTATCTTCTATCTGTAGATCGATCAAAAAACTGCTTGCCCAAATGGTTGAGCGCATAATCGTTTTTTGCCATGACCATAACCCCTGTCGTATGCTTGTCTAATCGATGCACCAAACCGGGACGGTGTTTTTCGCCACCTGGATTTTTCTGAAGATGAAAGAGCACTGCATTCACCAATGTACCCGTATAATTGCCATGCCCAGGGTGAACGACCATGTTCATGGGTTTGTTCAATACCAACACATCCTCATCTTCATAGATAATGTCCAATGGGATGTTTTCCGGTATAATTTCAAACTCCCGAACGGGATATGGCAGTTCGATGGTGATCACGTCCAAAGGTTTCACTTTGTAACTTGATTTCACTGCTAAGCCACCCACTTTTACATATCCTGCATCATGTGCCTCTTGGATTCTAGATCGAGAGGTCTTCTCTAATCTATCCACCAAAAACTTGTCTATTCTCACCAGTCCTTGGCCTTTATCTGCCACTATGCGATGGTGCTCAAAAAGAGAATCCTCTTCTTCCTCTCCACTAAAATCTTCTATGTCCTCTCTCATTGTTTTATCCAACGGATATTTTTATGTTCACGGTGGCCACTGATCGATATAAAATACAATCCTGCTGGATAATGTTCAATCGACCAATTGATCACAGCATCACTGGTGACTCCTTGCTCAAGGCATCGCCCTGTGCTGTTCATCAATTTCCAAGTGATGGGTTGTCCACTACTGTTTTTTAAATTCAACTGACTGGAAGCGGGGTTAGGAAACACGCTCCATTGTGACAAAGCCTTGTCCTCTACTCCCTCCCAAACTTGGTTCTCTCCTGCCTTCATATAAGGGCGAATCATCACGCTTCCCTCCGTTGCACTTTGCAACCAAGCTTGTCCAGAACCCAAGGCGTAAAACAATTTGGCGGGGTTGTTATTGGTGTTTTTGTCATTGCCTACATCGTAAGTCTCGGGATCTGACTGCACCCATCCCACATAATAGGTACCCGCAGGCAATGCCAATGGGGCGTCCAATGCGTGAAAATGAAATTGGGTATACCCATCCGCATCGTAAGCAGGACTTTGGTAATTATAATTCTCAGAAATCACATCGCCTGGTTGTCCGCCATCATCATTCCATACTCTTAAAAAGAAATTCTGATCTTGATGGTTTAATCCATAAGGAATCCAATTCACCGCGATGCCCATCAAAGTATCCGCTTCATGGTTATAGAACTTCATGGCCACAGATGCACCTGCACCCTGAACGGTCCATGAACGTTCCGCTCCACCGTCATCGTATGCGTAGTAATTGGCCAATTCCATTTTGTAACAAGCCGTATCATTTTCCAAATGCGGATCGGCCTGATTGATAAAAGTGCAAACATCAACCACTACCACACTGTCATTGGCATTGGCATTTACCAAAGCCGTATTGTCCCAAAACATCGAAGAGGTTATCTCACGGAAATCGTTATTGAATGTATTGAGATGTTGGGTATTGAATACTTGCTTATTTCCATCTACAGACAATGAATAGCCGGTTACAATGTTCTCAGTGGGGCCCAAATTCTGTTCAAAAGCCTTTAAGCTATCCGCCAAGTATGTCTCAGGATTCACAATGAAGTGGCGCCAAGGCATGGTGCAATAACCGTTGATCAAAAGTGGAGAGGGCGTATACTGCATCGCCACTTCATTGAATTGATAATTGGCCGTATCCACACCCTCTTGAACATTGACATAGTCCAAATTCCATTGGTCATAGGCACCACTCAAAGTGGCGTCATTTCTGAATCGAAAAGAAAAGCCCGATTGCAAATACTGGTTCTGCTTGATGTGAATATCATGGCGTATCCAGTTGGTGGTATTGTCTGAAGAAATGGACTTTACTTGGGTCCACTCTCCCGTAATGGGCGAATAGAAATCTACATACATTGAATCCACATCATCTGGCATATTGCCATGCCCTGCGGCTTGAAGATAAAAAAACAGATATACCTGATCTGCACTATCCAAGGTCGAAAGGTTCAAAGGCATGCTGATTAAGGTATCTGCTGCGCCTTGCGCGAATGGATCTGAAAAGTCGTAAGGCATGCCTTGACCATTTAAGCCATCAAAAACGGCCACGCCGAGGGTCAATGGCGATATCGGCATTTGATGCGAGGTATACACCCCGCTGTTTAACCAACGATTGGCGTCAGGGGCATGAATGATCCCTCTACCCGAGGAGAAATCATCAAAAAAAGGAATCTCCAAAAGTGTGCGATTTCCCAAAGAAACATTGGTTCTGTAAGGAACGAATGCCAACGGGCGCTCCAACTCCTGCGCTTGATTTTGAAAAGCGCAAGCAAGGGCTATCGCTAAAAAAAAGATTTGCTTCATTATGGTGTAACGGAAATTTGGGTAGTATCGCGTTCACAAGACTTTTTTGTTAGATAAATATCTACGATGGTTCCAGAGGAAATATCCACTGCCGCAGGAGAATATGGCGGTTCCTGTGTACAAACCTTGAATTCCAAAGAGTCTGTGCTTGTGGGATCTTCATCGAAGAAAATTTGAGGAATCAATCCCAAGGATTTCAATAAATTCTGCGCTTCAAAATAACTCAACCCATACAAATCTGGAACAGGCATTTTCTTGCTATCACCGGTTCCTACCACCAAATGAACCTTGCATCCTCTGGGCAATGTGCCGTTAAAATCAATATCTCGTCCTTGGTAACGAATGGCGATAACACTTCCCAAGAAATTATTATTGGGTTGATATACCACTTCATAATCGATGCCTTTGTTCTTTAACTTGACCATGGCCACCGCTGCAAATTCACCCGTTTTGATATTGATGATTTCCATCGGTGGGGTTTTGCTGAAGATGGTCAGGTATACCTGACGTCCGTCTTTGATGGTGGAACCCGCAGGAGGCATGATATAATTGATACTCCCTTTTGCGGCAGTATCCGACCAAATGCTATCAATTACCACAGGCTCAAGATCCAAATCTTCCAATATTTCAATGGCCACTTCTACAGATTTTCCTTTTACTTCCGGAATGGAAACAAACTCACCATGATTGGTATACCATGACAGAAGAAACCAACTCAACAAAATGAATCCTAGGTAACCCAAGGCCACATAGCCCATGACTTTCCAAGCCCTTTTTGTTTTGAGATATTGAAAGAATGTCATCTTATTTCTTTTTCATTACGTTTCCAATCACATTGTTGTAAATCGAAGCAATTTCCTCTACACTTCCAAACTCTTCCTCATCGATGGTCATTCGGCCTTTGGTCACATGTCCCAATAACATCAAAGGAACATTGCTTTCCGCTACAAAATCCAAAAATGCGTCTTTGTCCGCTTCTGCTACAGTCACGACAACACGACTTTGGCTTTCGCCAAACAAGAAGGCATCTTTTCTGAACTCCAATGGCGTTTCGATATCAAATCCCAATTGACTTGGCATCGCCATTTCAGCCAATGCTACCCATAATCCACCATCGGATACGTCATGCGCAGCGTTGATCAAATGCTTTCTGATCAATGTCTTGATGGCAGATTGAAGTGCAAATTCATTCTCAATATCAAATGCAGGTGCAGGAGAATTTTTCACACCTACGATATTGTACAAGTATTCTGAAGAAGCGATATCATTGGTAGGCTCGCCCAACAAATAAATCAAATCTCCTTTGTATTTAAAATCAAGGGTCATGTGGTAGCTCTTGTCCTCCATTACCCCTAACATACCAATGGTAGGCGTTGGGAAAACAGGTTTGGTAGTACCATCTTCATTCACCGTTTGGTTGTAAAAACTTACGTTTCCTCCGGTAACCGGAGTTTCAAAGCGACGACAAGCAGCGCTCATCCCTTTGATAGCCCCAACAAATTGCCAGTATACCTCTGGGATATATGGATTTCCAAAATTCAAGCAATTGGTAATCGCTGAGGGAACACCACCAGCGCAAACGATATTTCTTGCAGCTTCTGAAACTGCAATCATGGTTCCAACTTCTGGATCGGCGTTCACATATCGGCCGTTGCAATCCACGGTCAAAACCAAAGCTTTGTTGGTGCCTTTGATGTTAACAACACCTGCATCACTTGGACGATTGGTGGTCATTGTAGCTGTACCCACCATGCTGTCGTATTGCTCATACACCCAACGCTTGCTCGCGATATTGGGCAATGCAACCAATTGCTTGGCAATAGCTGCACAATTGTCTGGAACTGGAACATCGTCAATATTGAACTTTTTGGATTCCGCGAAATATGCGGGCTCTTTGTACTCTCTCTCGTATTGTGGGGCTCCACCACCCAACACCAAACTTTCCGCAGGAATTTCACTTACCAATTCGTCGTTCATGAAATAACGAACCATAGG